>NZ_JBEYXN010000030.1:0-78096 GCF_040704625.1 Streptomyces sp. NPDC046866 | reverse complement strand
GGCCCTTCGGGCCGGTGTCCTGCGCTGCGCTGCGGACGGTTCGGGGCTCCGCTTCGCTCTGCCCCGAACGGCCTGCTCTGCAGGCCTGAATGACCCCGTTTCACGGGGTCTGGGCCTTCGGCCCGTTGGTCGGGTCCGCTTCGCTCCCCCGCCCGGGGTCCTTCCGGCTCCGCCTTCAGGACCGGCCCGCTCCGCGGGTGCGGGCAGGAAGGTCTGACCGGGGCGTGGTCTGTTCGTGCCGCCGCATGGCGGCTCGGCCCCTCAGACCCAGTACCCGCCGCAGTCACAAGCCTGCGGCTCCTCGTCCGGTGCCAGCGTCAGCGGGCCCAGTCTCGCCACCAGCTCCTCGTCGTCCAGGTGCCCTCCGAACCGGTCCCAGCTCGCGATGAACCGTCCCGGCGTGAGCCCAAGGTCGAAGACCGACGTGAACGTCGAGATCATGCAAAAGGCAATCGCACCGTCACGGTCGACCGGATCACTGATCCGAGCCTCCAGGTCGTCTCTCAGCCAGGTGAGCATCTCCAGCGTGGACGACCCGTCGATCGCCCTTCGGCGCAGCTCCCGCTCGATCTCCCGCTGCTCAGCTCCCTGCCCCATACCCCGCCCCTTAGAAGAAACCAGTGGCACCTTGCTTCAAAACTTGGCTCAGCTTGATACTGGAAATGATGGCATGGTGCACTCCGGGGTCCCCGCGCAGCAGCCAGCTCGCTCAGCCCACCTGCACAACCCCAGTTCAGAAGCATGATGACCGTGCAGCTTCACTGATCAGCGACACCTACACCTCTACAAGGCGCTCGTGCCGTCCTTGTAGCTGATGACGGCAGCCAGCTGCTCGTACTGGAACCACTGCGGATCCGATGCGAGCTCCCGCACTCGCTTGACGAACGCGGCCCATGCCTGATGAGACTGGAGCTGAGTGGCCTGCGTCCAGAAGGTGACCGCGAGTTCAGGCATCCCTGACGCCTCTCGGCACTGCTCGTTGTTGGCCCATGCGGTCAAAATGCCGTCCAGCTGCTCGGGCTGGACCAGGCGCGCGCACGGTATGACCGCGATCTTGGTGAGGTACTCGGCGATGCGCCAGCCGCCGGCCGAGGCCAGGATGGGCGCCAGGAAGTCGGTGAAGTAGGCGGAGGGCTGCCGCTCGATGACGGCGGCCTGATTGTACGGGGACAGCTTTGCGAACTTGCTGCCCAAGGCAGGAATGCGGTCTCGAACGGCGTCAAGCCCGATCAAGGCAAGCGTGGAGGAGGCCACGACCGCCCCAGAGGAGGTGGTGACGACGGCTGGTCTGCGGTCGACGTAGGTGCCGATCTGCTGGCACACCGTCTCATCCAAGGCATCCACGAACACGTCGAACGCGCCCAGCCGTGCGATCGTCTTCAGCTGCTGTTCGATGGGCAGCCCGTTGAACGTGCTCATCGCCTTGGTGACGGCCTCCCGCACGGCGTCCCGGTCGTGCTGGGCGAAGGCGATCAGGCAGAGCGCGTGCCGGTCGGCAGCCACGCTCGCGGTAATGCCGATGCCCTCGGGCACCTCCAGTTCGAGCATGGCGTGCTTGGCCGCGATGCCCAGGATCTGCTTCCAAGCGCTGGACTTCACCCGCTGCGCGAACATCTGCACCAGGTAGTCGCCGTGGCCGACGAAGGACGGGTCGCTCACGTGGGCCGTGTACCGGGCGCATGCCTTGCGGCCCTGGGTGGGCGGATGCACCAGCAGAGCGTCCAACGCGGCCACAAGGTGGGCCCGCGCGTACTCGCCGCTAGGAGCGAACACATCCCCGAGCGGCCGCAGGGAAGGGTGCGCACACAGGTGACGGTCCTGCTTCAGGCGTTCCAACTGTCGGTGCTCGATAAAGTCGATGAGCTCCAGGTCGAGCGCGTTCTGCAGGAGATTCCTCTCGACCTGCTGCATCGTCTTGACCGCTTCGTCGTCGGCCTTGCTGCGGGCCCCCTCGATCCTCTTGACGACCTCAGCAGCCGTGCCGTCGCCGTCCTCGGCAAGCTGGTAGAGCTTGTGGATGATGTCGGCGCAGACCGCGGTCCAGGTGGCCACGATGGCAGCCCTAGGAGTGCCAGTGCTGTGGCAGCGGTAGGCGTCCACGACCAGCGGCCGGACCTCCTGGTGCCAGACTCGGGTGATGCGCTCTTCCAGGTTCAGCACCAGGTGCTCGCCGTTCCGTCAGGGCCCGCGCGGTGAGGGCCGTCCCGGCGGCCGGCCGGGCGCAGAGGTCTCGTCCCCCTATGTATAGGCGACCGACGCCCGGTGAGCACCGGGATTCCCGACAGTGCCCGCCTACAGCGACACCGCGAGCCAGCCGGAGTTCTGCCCGATGTGGCGCCTCAACAAGGCCCGCACACGGCCCCGACACCATGATCACCGGCCTGGCGTCAACCGCTGTACCAGTCCCCAGGCCGCTGCCATGCCCGCGGTCATTCACCCCCGGCCCCCGGCCCCAGAACGGGGCCGGTGCCCTCTCCCGCACGCCGCCGGCCTGCGCGCGGCTGCCGCGGAACCAAGGTCTGCCTGCGCAGGTGCTGATGACGTCGCCGGTCACGCCACCAGGCCAGCCGGTGCTCGGACTCCTGCGGGAAGACCGACTGCACGCCCATGACGACCAGGGCCAGCGCGAAGCAGGAGAACGCCGCCAAGATGAGCCACCACGGCGCACCGGTCAGGGCCATCGTGACAGCGGCAATCCCGGTCGCAGAGGAGGCGATGAACGGCCGGCTTGCAGTGGGCATGGGGCATTCCCTTCGGGTGAAAGCACCGGGCTGATGTGCCCGACGCTGGATCCCCGGGGACGTCCGCGCCCCGGTTCTGATCCCAGTTCACCGAGGAAGAGGAGGGGCTCTGTATCGGTGGGTGTCACACGCGGAACCCGAAGCGTTCGAACGCCCGCCGCCACGCCTCCTGCATCGACAGCTCCAGCAGCAGCGCTCGCTGCCGATAGGCCTGGACGGCGAGCCACTGCACCACCTCCGGCGGCGAACCCGCCAAGGCCTCGCTGACCACCGAGCCTTTCGGCCACCGCCACGCCGCCCTGATTGGGTGGAACCTCAGCAGGGTGCCCCTGCCGAACTCGCGCGCGAGCTGGTGGAACTCCCGGACACTGCCGCGGGCATCCCGCAGCTGGCGCACCGCGTACTCGTCAACCTCGCCGTCTTTCTCCACGCCTTCGATGAAGGCGTCCATCGCCTTCAGGGTCGCCGCCCTCGCCTCCGCAACCGCCCCCTTCCGCTCCACGGCAGTGATGAACCCGAACTGGTGTGCCTGGTCGACAGGAAGGTCCAAGAAGAGACAGAGGGTGGCCTCTTCACCGAACACGTGGTCCCACTCGATGAGGACGGCCTCGATGAATCCAAGGACCTTCTCCGGGCCCAGCCCGGCCGCCGCAGCGGCCAGCGGCCCAATACCGGTCACCGGCTCCCAACCCGCCCCCTCCGGCCCCCTCTGCAGCGGCCACACGGCCTGCCCGCTCCGGTAAGAAAAGACCAACACCCCTGCCCTCGCAGGCCCACCGGGCATACGGCTCCGGCAGCTGCCCGGCCGTGGTCCGCGGGAACACCTGGGCCTGCCAGGCCGCCGGTGTCCGCAACAGCCAGCCCGGAGACCCCGGTTCCATCACACCGGCGGCGGGATCCCCCTTGCTACGCCCGACCAGCCAGTCCTCGAAGTACTCCAGGGCCACTCTGCGCTCCGCCCGCCAGACCGCGGTCCCGCCGCGCCCGGTCCAGTCGTATCCGCGCTTGGCGTGTTTCGGCAGCCCGTCGTCGACCTGAAGGCAGTCCTGGTACATCTCCTCAAAGTCCTCATCCTGCGCGTACAGCCACGCCTCCCCCGCCCTGGCCCGCGGCCCGCTGAGGTGCATGCGGGCGAGAGAGACGGCCAGCTTGAAACGGGCTGACGAATGCCAGCCCTCTTCGCGCTCCAGGATCTCCGCCACCCGCAGAAGGTACTGCTGCCAGTCCTCCAGGAGCGCTGCGGATCCCCACGAGTCCGCCCGCAGGCTTTCGGCCCGGACCAGGTACTCCTTCTCCGGGCCGGTGCTGGTCGAGGCAGTCACCAGCCGCCACAGCCCGAATGCCGCACGGTGACGCAGGACCGGCAGAAGATCCTCCAGGAAATCGTCCGTGAAGGGTTCGGCGACCGCGATGGCCGTCATCACCGCGTCGGTCAGCATCCGGCCCTGGTAGTCGCGGTATGCGCGGGGATGCTGGCCCGGCAGCCGCAGTGACACAGCCCGGGCCCGCTCCAGCAGGCCCGGGTCGGCCCGCAGCCGAAGAGGCCGGTCCTGCCGTGGATCCCTACGCCAGCGCGGAGGCGGCGGATAGCGCAGGAGCGTCGAGATGTGCGCGAGCCGGTCATCGGCATCCAGCTTTTCCTGCGCCTCGACATGCACCGACAGCAGTCGGCGCACCGTCTCATCCCGCGACGTCCCCCGCCGGGCCCCAACCGCCGCCAGAGCCTGGTGGGCACACTCCGGCAGCCGGACGTTTGTCTCCTTCAAGCCAGACACCCGCACAGTCTCCGGCATGTGGCCGCCCGACCAGAACCACGTCCCCGGCAACCGCACCGGATCCGTGAAGTCGACTTGGAGTGACTGTCAGTGGGCGAAGTTCCCTCGCTGGGCGGCTGGTGCGCGGGCTGAACAGGCCGGCGTGGACGCAGCGTGTCTGAGCACTCTGGTCCAGTCGGGCGTCCCGTGCCGCCGACGGCGAACATACACGGCGATCGGCGCCTGGCTCGCCGACCGCGCCCGCTGTGCTGAGCGCGGCCAGGCGGAGGCGGCCGCTCCCGCGCTCGCCGTGGACGGCAAGACCGTGCGGGGCGCCTGGCGCGCCGACGGCAGCCAGGTCCACCTGCTGGCCGCGATGAGTGGCCGCGGCCTGGTCCTTGTCCAGCGTGAAGTCGACGCGAAGACCAACGAAATCACCGTCTTTCGACCTCTGCTCCAACCGCTGGACATGGCCGGCTGGGTGGTCACCTTCGACGCGCTGCACAGCCAGGTCGAACACGCCCGCTTCCTGGTGGAGGACAAGCAGGCGCACTACATCGCGATGATCAAGGGCAACCAGCCAACCCTGCACCGGATGCTGAAGAACCTGCCCTGGCGGGACATGCCGCTGCTGGACAAGACCCGCGCCACCGGCCACGGCCGCGACGAGATCCGGCGTATGAAGACCGCCACCATGGCCAAGATCCCTTTCCCGTACGCCGTTCAGGTCCTGCAGATCGTCCGGCGGCGCCGGATCGTAACCACGGGCAAGGTCTCCCTCGAACGCGTCTACGCGGTCACCAGCCTGCCGGACACCAAGCCGCCGCGGCCGAGCTCGCCCGCCGCGTCCGGGAGCACTGGGGCATCGAGAACAAGATCCACCACGTCAGGGACGTCACCTACACAGAGGATGCCTCGCAGGTGCGGACCGGCACCGCACCCCGGGCCATGGCCGCCCTGCGGAACCTCGCCATCGGGACACTCCGGCTCACCAACCGCACCAACATCGCCGCTGGTCTTCGCTATCACGCCCGCGACGCCACCCGCCCCCTCGCCGCCCTGGGTATCACGTGATCGAGCAGCGAGAGCGTGTCCTTGGAGGGCTTCGGTGCTCCTCGCGGGCTACGGCCCCGTCGAGTCGCCGCGGCCAAGGACCTAGGGTTCGGGAGACGGCCCCCGGTACGTTCACGCGCGGCCACTCGACGGCCTTCAGCGTCCCGGTCTGGTACCGGCCGCGCACAATCGAGCGTCACAAGCCTGCGAGGACAAGCAGCTGGTGCATCCCAGTGGTTGGCAGGTTCGGGTTTGCGGCTGCAGTGGCCGCAACGGATTCCGACGGATCAGCCAGCAACCGCGTCAGGTCCTCAGCCGGAAGTCGGGGATGGGCCGCGATGGTGCGGCGCACCATGTGGTCGGGGTCAGCCGCTAGCCGGCGCGCGAGTTCCACGGGCAGGTCGGGGTCCCGCGGGGCCAGCTGCCTCATTCTGGGGTCGGGGTCTGTAGCCAGGCGCCGCAGTACATCTACCGGAAGAGGGAAGTCGTCGGCCGGACGCCATCGGACCCTCTTGTCCGGGCGGTAGGTTCGGTCGATGCGCTCGGCGGTGTCGGGATCGATCTGGTCTCGGGCGTGGAGAGCCATCGTGGTGCGGACGCTGCTTTCCCCGTCGTCGAGCAGTCGGGCGACGAGCGTCGGCGGGAGGCGGTCGGACATCGCCGCCGAGGCGCGGAAACAGACGTACGGCGAGTCCACGTACGGCAGGGGATCGGCCGTCACCCACGGCAGGCGCAGTGCCCGGAGCTCCGCGCGAGCTATCTCGCCCATGAATTCCCGTTCGAGCGCGTCGTCGTCCAGGGCTTGGAGATTCGCGAGCCAGTCCTGCTGGGGCACGTCAGACAGGATCTGTGCATGGATCGCGGCGCGAGTGGGCTCTGGGGTGTCCTGCCGAGCGAACACCCGCAGCGCGACGCGCGGGTTGGGATCGTGAGCGAGCTTGTCGCGGGTTGCCGGTGGAAGGTCGGGGTGTTCCGCGAGCTCCTCGCGGACCTCGTCGTTCCGATCTTCGGCCAGCCGGTGGGCGGTGGCGGTGTCCAGCGTGCAGTGGCGCACCGCCCCGGCGCGCGTGACCGGGTCGGCCAGCAGCGCCGGAACAAGGTCTGCTGGCGGAACGGGATGGGGAAGCCGGCGAAAGTAGGTCGCGCAGGCCCCTGCTCGTACCGAGTCGTCGGGGTCTGTCAGCAGCAGTCGGCGCACCGGTTCCGGGGCCGTCGTCCACCATTGGGCAAGCGTCGCCCGGACCTTCGGGTCCGGGTCCGCCGCCAGCCGGGTACGCAAGTCTGCCGGCACGTGATCGCTCTCCGCCAAGTGTTCGCGGACCTGCGGGTCGCCGTCGTCGAGCAGCAGCTCGAACAGCTCTCGCGGTGCGCCGTCCGCTGCAACGACCAGAGCCCTGCGTATCGCGGGATCCGGGTGCTCCGCGAGAATCATCCGGAAGGCTCGTGGGAGGCTGCGGTTCAGGGCGAGAGAGTGTGTGAGCCACAGATCGCCTGTGGCAATGATCTCGGCGATCACGCCATCGCTCAGGTCCGGCCGCTTAGCCACCCTGCCAAGGCCCTTGCGGTATCCGAGGAGCCGGTGGACGAGCTCCGACGGTAGTGCAGGGTTTGCCGCCAGCCCGTCCACCACCTTGTCGAGATGCACCGGCAACGGTATGGCGTCCGACATGGCAAGCGGCCCTTCTGCCTCGGCGATCCGACCACCGAGTCTCTCACGCGCGTTCGTTGGGGATCCGGCGGTCGTGACAGGCACTTCCTTCTTTCCGCGATCGCGGCGGCGTGTGACACGGCGAGACCATCTCCAGGAGCCTTCAGCTCGCCCGCCTCGGCTCGCAGCATCAAGCCGGGGCAGGGGTACCCCTCGAGCAGTGAACAGACCGCAGCCCGGCAGCGTTCTACGGCGCCGCCAGATAGTGGTTGGCGCGGGAGCTGGAGCGGCGCGGCGCGCCCGTGGTCAACTCGGCCGCGGTGTCAGGGCAGTGGTAGGCAGGGAGGCGATCCAGGCGAGGTGCTGGCCGAACAGCAGGAGGATCGCGCCCGCGGCCCGGACATCGAGATCGAGGCGGATGTCGGTGAGGCACTGGTGGAGGAGGCCCCGACGCCGTGGACCCGCTCGCTTGCCGGGCCCGCAGCTGCGCCTGAACGGGACCGTGGACGACGCCCCGCTGTTCGGGTCGGGGCTGGCTGCAGGCTGACACGGCAGGTGCAGTCACGGGAAGTACCGGCTGGTCAGCCGCCGTGGAGACCCCACTCGTCAAGGCCGCCGTAGACGTGAGCTTCAAGGCATTGCGGAGCTTCAAGGCCCACCGCCTCGCCTCGGTACAACGCGATGAGGGAGTCCTTGCCCCGCCACCAGGTGTCGGTCACACCCTGCACTTCAGGCACCGGCTCGTAGCCGCCGAAATCCAATGCCTCGACGGCCATGCCCGTGATCCGTATGACGGTCTTGGCCCAGCGGCGGGCATGGGCGGCGAGCGCCAAGGACTCCACCCATCCGTCCGTGCTCGCATGCAGGGGCGCCCAGTGGTGGGCGTGGATACCGAACGCCCCATCGGGGCCAGTCATGAATCCGTAGGCCATGGACACCCGGCAGTCTCCTGCCGCAAATGACCAGCCCTCCGTGGCCGACCCTTCGGGGCAGTCGGCATCCAGAATGCGCGGACCGCCCTCGTAGAACGGAGCCGGCGGCAGGGCGAGGCCGCCCCAACGGTCCTGGAAGGCGACGGCTCGGTCGATCTCCGCAGCGGGGATCCCGTGCCCGATCCACACGTCGCGGTGTCGCCGGATGTCCAGGCCAGGCAGACGGACACCGTGGGCATCGACGAATCTGTGGGCTCTGTGGCTCAGGCCGGCGAGCCCGACCGGACTCGGCGATATCGAATTGTCAGCTGTCACTGCTGCCGGCCGTCGCCGGAGTGGAGCACGGACTCTGCGATCTCCCGCACACGGTCCAGGGTGGCCCCCGTACGCTGTTCAACGGCGAGGGGATGGTCGGTGGGCTCGAGCTCGACGAAGGGGCGCTCACCGACCCGGCGGGTGTGCACGTGCGTCTTCAGGTTGAGGGTCGTGGCCGGGTAGGCAGGCAGGTCGGTGGCGAGCCAGCCGAAGTACGGTCTCTCGGCCTCGCGGCCGGGGGTGTCCCACAGATCTGCGGCCCGGGAGAAGTTCTCGCGGCTGAGCGAGACCCAGACGCCCCAGGAGAACACCTCGTCGCTGCCGATGACCGGTATCTCGACCAGGCCCTTGACGAAGTAGTGCTCCCCGCGCACCACGCACTGGTCCGACGAGAGCAGGCAGTCATCGGCGTCGGCGAAGGCCGGATCCCACACCGCCGGTGCCTCCGCCGTGTAGTTCAATGGCAGCTCAGGGTGGTGGGCCCCGCAGCATGTACAGGTGAAATCGATATCGCTGGTCATGGTGCAGAAGCCTAGTGACGACCTCCAGGACCACCGCGGACGGTTCCCCTCCTGCCCGCGAGCCCTACCGCCCGCCGGCAGCTAAGGAACGTCCCCACGCCACACGAACCGGCCAACACCCCCGGAGCCCCCTTCGGCCGGCTCGTAGCCGGGGCGGTCGACCGGCCCGAACGCGCCGTGCTCCGACATCAGCACCGGCCCGTCCACAACCTCCTGCGGATCCCACCCCGTCATATCCAGCAGCAGCCCGTCGAGCGGACCATCCACCAGCTCCACGTAGCTGCGACCCGGCTTCCGCACCGGGCCCGGCCCAGCAGGGCCCGGCCCGTACACACGGCGGTCCATCCACGAAGCATCCACCCGCCCAGCCACCCAACCGCCGGCCCACTCCCAAAAAGCGAGGACCCGCCCGCCTCCGACAAGTAGCCCTGAGCCGCTCCGGAGAGATCCGCCAGCCCTGCACCAAGACGTCACGAGGTAGCGGGCCGGGCCTCCGACAACCCGGCTACGGGGCGGGCGTGAACTCCACGTCGGTCCCGCCGCAGCCGGCTGCAATGTCCAGCAGCCGGTCCCGCTCCGCCTCATCGACCGCCAGGCCCCAGCGCAGCTTCGTCGCGGTCCACTCAGCCCCGTACCGGCACAGCGCGTCCGCTGCCGGCGGCAGCCACTGTGAGGGGTCCTTGTCGCCCTTGGCCCGGTTCGTGGCGGCCGTGACCGCCACCAGCGAGGACAACTGGCCCTGGTCATACGCGTACGCCTCGCCCCGCTCCGCCGTCCACGAACTCGCGCCAGCTGGCGGGGAGCGCTGTTAGAAACGTGCGGTACTCCTGCCCGACCCCGGTGGTCACCTCGCCCCCCGGGGCGGCGCCGACCTGGCGTTTGCTGCATGATCGCGGAGCGGGAACCCATCTCCCACGCCCGCACTGCGACAACCAGGAGCCCGCATGTCCATCGAGCTCGACTTCCCGGAATTCCCTTATGCAGAACCCCCGCTCGGGATCACCTGCCAGCAGAAGCCATGGAACGGCGTCCTCGTCAGGGTGGACCAGATACCGTTCAAAACCGGCGACAAGGTCACCTTCCACGTCACGGTCTGCAGCGACAACACCGGGCAGACCCGCGCCGTGAAGACCCAGGGTGTCGTGAGCATCACCGCTGACACCACCTCGGCCAGCTACTCCATCCCCTGGAACGGCGTCCTGGACACGGTCACCAAAGGCTCCATCATCGCCTTCTACACCCTCACACCCGCCGATGGCAGCGCGCCATCGGCCTCACAGGACGCCATCGTTCAATACTCCCGTCAGCGGCGCGACGGCACCGTCTGCGGTCCGGACAACTGAGCCTCGATAAGGGCGCGCTGGCGTGCTTGGAGGTAGTGGTCCAGTCGGTGGCGGCGCGGCGGCGCCACTGGACGGCCGTGATCGGGTGGAGGCCGAGCATCGGGCCGAGGACCGCGGGCGGGAGGTCGCAGGCGAGGGCCACCAGGGCGGTCGTCCGGGCGGGCCGGTTGGGGATGTACTGCGCGGCCAGGCGTCGGCTGAGGGCGGCGGCGGAGATGTAGGCGCCGGACAGGCGGCCGGGGAACGACCAGCAGGCGCTGGTGTTCGCGGCCCAGCCCCGGGGAGCGGGGCGGTCGGCAAGGATGCTGAGGATGTCGGACAGGGAGGTGGGCAGCGGGATCGAGGCCCAGCCCAGGGTGAGGGGCACGCCGCCCCGTCGTGGGCGGGCGCGGACGCCGCGGGCGCTCCGCCTGGCGCGGGAGCTGGAGCGGCGCGGCGCGCCCGTGGTCAACTCGGCCGCGGCGTCAGGGCAGTGGTAGGCAGGGAGGCGACCCAGGCGGGGTGCTGGCCGAACATCCCCTCCCGACGACGCCACACCCTCCTCATCCGGTCTTGGACTGCTGCGGCACAATCGGAGTCACGAGGCGGGCAACGGTAGGGGTGGGAACGTGGGGTTCTTTGGTTCACGAAGCCGACGTGAGGGCATACCGAACGAGCCGGCGCTGCTGGCTGCGGCTGCTGAGAATCCCGGTGGCAGCGTCGCCGAGATCGACCCGACGTATATCGACGACCCGAACGGCTACGTACCTCCCGAGGCGATCCGCGGGGCGTGGGTGGTGGATGGCAGCGGGAAACTGACAGGTGAGTACCAGCAGAATCCCCGTCACGGGGTGCCACAGGACGACTTCAGCAAGCTCACTGATCCTGATCACTGGCTCGGCTGGCTCGGCGATGATCCCGCGAGGGCCGTCCGGGAAGGCATCGAGGAGTCCCTGCGCGCCCAGGTGGCAGACGCGGTGGTCGAGTGGGTGAAGATCCTTGAAACGCCCCAGTTTCTCACGGGTGGGCGTCCACGTTCTGAGGACGAGCAGGTCATCCTGGTGACCCGCGCGGCACTCGCCGCGCCGTTTGCGTTGTCCGTACGGACGACGCAGCACGGGCGTTCCGTCCTCCTGGGAGTGTTCTCCTGGGCGGCGGTGAACCTCTCGGGGCCCTCAGCGCGGAAGGATCGGCACTGGTTTGACTTGGGCGTCGGGCTGGAGTGGGCCGGTGAACGGCTTCAAGAGCGGATCTACGAGATTGATGGTGAGGGCGGCACCGCCGAGCGGTAGGGGTGGGCCGGGTCGCGCGAGGCGCGGAAGAGGCACATGAGCCGGGAGGATGGCCTCGGCGCCGCGCCTACTGCGCGCCGATGGTCGCCGACCAGCCGCTGCGGCTGAGATGGCAGGTGCCGTCCGGGTCGATGCGCACCGCCGCGCCCGCCACGGGCAGATCGCCGTCGATGACGAGCCAGGTGCCGATGCGGTCCAGCTCGTCCCACAGCCGCCGGGGGCCGCCCTGATGGACGGTGGGCATCTGGCGGGCCCCCGATGCCGTGGCCCGGGCCCAGGAGCCGTCCGGGTGCAGCATGTAGGCGGTGCGGGTGCCGTCCGAGGCCGTCTCCATGCGGTGCTGGATGCCGGGGACGGTGAGTTCGAGGGTGGAGCGCACGTCCCAGGTGCGGCTGACCCGCATCACCGGGTAGCGGCCGGTGGTGACGGACTCGCCGTCGGCCTTCCGCGCGGTCGCCCACAGATCGGCGTGGTCGGGTGCGAGGGGGTAGTCGTCATCGTGGCGGGTGCTCATGAACTCGGCGGGCTCGGGAGCCACTTTGCCGGTGGCGCCGCCGTCCGCGGTCTTGTCCGCGACGATGAGCAGCCCGGTGCCGGACAGGGCGGTCACCATCCGGCCGCCGAGGGCGAGCGCGGTGAGCCAGGAGGCGGGGATGGCGGACACCGAGACGGTGGAGACGATGCGGCCGTGGACCCCGGGCAGCTCGCCGGTCACGTCGCAGACTTCCAGGCGCGGCCGGTGCCCGGCCGCGGCCAGGCGCTCCCGTGCCGCCTGGACCAGGTACGGGTCGACGTCCACGCTCGTGACGCGTTCGTCGCCCAAGCGCCGGCAAGCCAGGGCGGTCCCGTAGCCGCTTCCGCAGGTCACCAGCAGGCGGGAGTCGTCGGCGAGGAAGGCGTACTGGTACAGCTTCACGAGCAGCGCGGGCAGCGTGGCCGACGAGGTCGGCCAAGACTCCGGGACCACGGTGCCGGGTGCGGCGTGGTCGGCGTGGTGGGGGCCGACACGGGTGATCACGCTGAGGCTCTTGTCGTAGGCGCTGCTCATCCAGGCGGCGGGGTCGTCTGGGCCGTCGCGGAGTTCGTAGACCCATGTGCGGTCCTGCTCGGCCGGCGCCCACCAGTGGGGCACGAACAGGTGCCGGGGCGTCGTGGCCAGGGGCCGGTGCCAGCGGGACTCGGGACGCACCGTCGCCTCGGCCATCCGGACAGCGTGGGCGTCCCAGCCCGCCGGCGTCCATTCCACGAACACGAGCCGCCTTTCACAGGAGCGCGGGCACGGCGGCCGCGGGCGAGCCGGGTGCCGCGGGTGCGTAGCCCATCGGGTCGCAGGGATCGTTCTTGCCCGGGTCGCAGGAGTCGGAGTTGGAGGGCTGGCAGTCCGGGTGGCAGGCCGTCGGGCCCGTCCGCCCCGGGATGCCCGCGCTCGCCTCGGCCCACCGCGGGCTGGACAGAACGCAGGCCAGGCCGCTGTACAGGACGCTGCCCGCGTTCAGGAAGCGCCCGACGGCAAGGGAAGCGGTCGCCGCGGTCGCGGCCCGCATGATCATGATCATCACCCGGCGGTTCTACCGGCCCTACCCGCACCGGTAACAGGGCTCGGACGGGCAGTTCACTCCTGTGGGGAGTCCGATTCACCGGCGAAACGCCACTGCACCTACCGACACTTCGAAGGGATGGACGCTTCGGCGCGCGCCCGGACCTTCCCTCTCGGCCTAGCACAAAGAGAGGGTCCCAGTCTCACTGGGGCCTGCTCTTTGTCGTTGTTGCGTACTGGTCGCGCGTGAGGGGCTTGGGAGCCCATCCACTCTTCTCCATGGGGTAACGCTTCAAGGTCCTGCGCCATAGCTCTGATGGCGTGCCCGTCTCTCGGCAGCACCGCCTACCCTGCTCACCCGCTGGTTGAAGCCGCAGAGTGCGACTGCTCACTACGGGATCCCCGGCTGTGTGGGCTCGGTGACCGTCACTGGCGTTATGGTGAAATAGACCTTGTACGATCCGCCTCCGCCACTGAAGAGGACTTCATCGGCATCAGTTCGAGGCCAATTAAATTGAACGTCCGATCCGAGTGTTTCCGGATGGCGCCTGAACGATGCCGTGAACCGAGCTGGGTCAGCGAGATCAACAATATTGGGCGCCGGGATCACGAACTCATGCTCGCCGATCAAGTCGTCCGAGAGTGCATTCGCGATCAAGTCCGACAAACCAAGAGTGAGCAGCTCGAAGGGCTTGACGCCTCCAATCTCAAAATTAGTCACATCACCGAGGGCGCCGGCAAGTCGAGGGTCACTGCCAGCAGCTGCACCAGCGAGTAGCTGGGCTCCCTGTTTGGCCGCGTCTTTAAGGACTGCATGGATTTTGTCCCGTATCTGGTTGGCATCGCCGCTTTCGTGATCGAAGATCGCCACGTGCACCCTTATCCCACTTCCCGGGAACGCACGGACCGCCCCGATACTCCTCTCTTTAAAGAATACTTTTCCGCCCTCGACGTTGTTGTCGATCTCGGTCCTAAATGTTTGGACGAGTTGATCCGAACCGGCTCGGTTAGGGTCGATCGCAGTCAGCGATACTACGACGTAGGTCTCATCGGTTCCGCCCGGATCCTCGGTTCCAAAGCATTTCACGGCAGCGAGCTTCACTTTGGCTTCATAGTGCGTTTCAGCTGCGGGTACAAGGTCAGCGACGCCAAGCGTGATAGATCCGAGCAGGTACTCTTGGCGCGCTATCCCGTCACCTCGCCTAAGTGCGCCAATCGGCTCGCCTAGAGGGCCAAGGGACCCGCCAGTACGGCGGTAGCAGTCACGTACTACCGCTTGGGCGCGAGCCAGGAAGTCAAACTCTCCGACGCCGACGATGTGCCACGGCGGACCCACGAGACCAGGGCTGCCGTTCTCAAACAGCGCCGTCGCTCGCCCCGCCACCTTGGCGCCATCCATCATCCAGATCTGTGTCTCGTTGGTGTCGTCGTTGTGCCACAGAATGTCGGCACCACCATTCCGATTGAAGTCACCGACGCCGACGATGTGCCACGGCGGACCCACCAGACCAGGACTGCCGTTCTCAAACAGCGCCGTCGCTCGCCCCGCCACCTTGGCGCCATCCATCATCCAGATCTGTGTCTCGTTGGTGTCGTCGTTGTGCCACAGAATGTCGGCACCACCATTCCGATTGAAGTCACCGACGCCGACGATGTGCCACGGCGGACCCACCAGACCAGGACTGCCGTTCTCAAACAGCACCGTCGCCCACCCCGCCTGCTTGTGGTCGTCCATCATCCAGATCTGTGTCTCGTTGGTGTCGTCGTTGTGCCACAGAATGTCGGCAGACATGGCGTACTTCCTCGGATCCTCGCTTGACGGGCGCGGGTTAGCCCCACTCTGCACGGAGCAGCAACTGAGGGCAGCAGAGCGGGATTCAACCGAAATTGGTTTGCCAGAGCGACCGGTTAGGTCGCGCGCAACTCATGCCCTGTATGAGTCAACTATTCCTAAGCGAGGCGGCGGACGAGCGGTAGTCAGCCGCCGCTCAGCACTCGATGCTCTCTTTCAGGCTGCTACCGCAATATGCATACGTCAACTGCGAGATCAGATTTAACAATCAATCAAAGAAAATAATCTGCAGGCTACGGAGTATTGGCGCTGCGTGTGCGGCCAAGTCTGCCGCACACGCTCCTCTCATAGCTGACTTGGGCCTGTCTTTCGGATCAAGCCGGGCCCCGCGAGCCGGCATGAGTCCGAAAGACAGGCCCTAGCCACGCGTGGCGTTGTGGGGAGTGTCGGCGTGCGCCGGAGCACGGCGCCGACCCTGCTGTTCACTCACTTGGGTGAATCGGGGGGTTGTGGGGGGAGAAGTGCGCGGTGGGGTTCGTCTGTGGGGCGAGGACGCGTTCACGCCGACCGTGTCCCGCGAGGTAGATGGAGAACCACTGAACATGACGCCGTCCTTGGAGTGGATCGGGCATGTCCCGGCCGCCGTGAGCGCGGTGCACGCGCTGGTTGCCCTGGTGCGGCTGTGCCGGCGAAGTCCTGCCGGCCATCAGGTCGCCCGCTCTGACGCGGCCGCGAAGCCCGCGCCGCTGGAGCAGTGCGGGTGCGGGGTGGAGGTTGTCGCGGTGCGGGTGGATGTCGCCGTGGAAGCGGATGTCGTGGTGCGGGTCGCGGTCGGCGCGTACGCCTCTGCGGGCGTCGGTGTGGGCGTCGGAGGTCCAGCGGCTGGTGGGGAGCGGGGCCCGTGGTAGGCCAGGGGGCTGGGGCGGAGGAGGGGTTCGCGCCGGATGCGGATGTGGCGCAGCGGTTGCTGGCGGCGTATCCGGCGTTCATGGCCTCTGGGCCGTACGCGTTGCGTCGGACGTTTCGGTCGTTGTCGTTGGCGACGTGTCAGGACCTGGTGCAGGAGGCGTTTCTGCGGGTGGGTTTGAAGGCTGCGGACTGGGAGCTGGCGCCGGACACGAACGTGATGGCGCACCTGCGGCGCACCGCCCACAACCTGGCCGTCGACGAGCACCGCAAGGAGCAGCGCGGCGGCAAGCGGCTGGTGGTGATGGACGCACACGCGCTGGACGTGCTGGACGGGCTGCCGGGCGGTCGGGAAGCGGTGGATGAGGGCCGGGAGCGGCAGCGGGAGCTGTTGCGGCGGGAGATCGAGCAGATGCCGGAGGGCCTGCGGCGGCAGGTGGTGGACTTGCAGAGCCGGGGGCTGAGCGATGCGGAGATCACGACCGTGCTCGGCATAGCGGCCACGCAGCTGCACAAGCTGCGTTCGAAGGCCATCGCGTATCTAAGGCGCAAGCTCACTGGGCATATTCGGGATGGGCATCGGAAGAAGAGCCTCGCAAGGAAGGACAGGTGACGGATGTGAGCACGAACGTCGACCACCGCGGCGGGGCGGGCCGCCCGGAGCCAGTGGTCCCGGCCGGGCTCGCGCACCTGCTGGCCCAGCTCGCAGGGCCGCACGATTTCTGGGACCGCCCCAAGGGCTACTTCGGTCCCCTGACCGACACCTACGCCCTGACTCTCGAGGAGCGGGCGCACGCGAACTCGCTGTACCGGCTCGGGACGAAGGCTTTGGTGCGCGGTGAGCTGCTGCGGGCCGAGCGGTGGCTGGGCGCGGCGAGTGAGGCCGGGCATCCCGGGGCGCTGTTCCGGCTGGCGGCGCTGGCCGGGCGGGCTGACGGCGATCGGCGGGAGGATGTGCGGTTCCTGGTTGCGGAGGCGGCCCGGCACGGGCACAACGACGCCCGCCGGCTCCTGGCCGCGACCTCCCACCGCCGCCCCTCCCCCACTGAGCCGGTCCCGCCTGTCGAGGACCCGGAGTTCTTCGAAGAGGTCCGCAGGCACCTCGGGGTGCGCGCCGAACTTCTCACCCCCGACCCGGCCGAGGCCGCCGCCGCGGCAATGGAGGCAGGGCAGATCCCGGCGCCGGGCGGCCCGCATCTGGTTCTGGTGCCCCCGCCCGCCATCCCCGCCCCCGACCGGCCGGCAGCCGGCCTCCCACCCGGCCTCGTATCCCGGCCGCAGCGGCCGCGTCTGCGGGCCCTGGACGGCATGCAGGCCGCGCCTCTGGTCCAGCCCCTGCCCGACCCCGCCCCGCACCTGGCCGCCGCGGCGGCCGCGGCCGCCGGGGCCACCGAGGCCGTGACCACGACCCCGGCGGACACCGCCGCTTCCGCCCCGGGCGGCGGCAGGAAGGGGCCGTGGTCGGCGAACGCCCTGCGGCCGGCGGTCCTGGCCGACATGGCCCGCTCGATCCTGCCCACGCAGCCCCCCAGCCAGCAGGCCGCAGTCCTCAAGGCCCAAAAGCTGCTCCACCACATCCAAAAGTCCGGCGGCATCAGCACCCGCGACCTCGCCCGGCGCACCGGCATGTCCGTGACCTCCACCGCCTGGCTGCTGCACTGGCTGCGCGCCCAGTACCTCGTCGAAACCATCGCCGGGGCCCACCTGCCCGGACCGGTCATGGAAATGGCCAGCCGCCCCGAGCAGCACGAGCTGCTGATGCAGCAGACCCTCGACGGGCTGCGCGACCGCCTCGGCGCCGCCATCTACCTCAGCACGTACACCGGCGGCGAAGTCGAGATCCTGCAGTCCTCACACGGCCAGGGCGCGCCGCCGGTTCGAGTCGGCGCGGCGTTCACCGACAGCGCGCACGCCAGCGCCGTCGGCAAAGCGCTCCTGGCCGACCTCGACTTCGAAGCGCGCATGGAGCACCTCACCCGCTATCAGCCCGTCTCCTACACCGGACGCACGATCACCGACCTGCGAACCCTCTTCGACAAACTCGACCGCCACGGGCCCGGGGCGCTCCAGTTCGACCTGCAGGAGTACTCCGACTTCAACGTCTGCACGGCGTTCTCCCTGACCCTGCCCGGCCACGACGCCACCTGTGTCGCCCTGGCCCTGCCCGCCGACCAGCACCACCGCCTCAAGCGCACCGCCGCAGCCCTCAGCAACCTCTCCACCGGACTCCTCCTCGCCCGACTTCTCACCACCACAGCCAGCGGCACCGCCAACACGAGCACGGGCGACACCTGGCCTACGGGGCGGGCCCACCGATCCGCCCTCCGCCATCGCCCTCCCCTAACCCGCCCCGACGGCTCTGCCTTGTCCGAGCGCCGGGGGGCGCTCGGACAAGGCAGAACACCAAACCGGACCAGCCGACAGCCCCGGACGGGCCCCACAACCCTGCGCGCACCTGCGCCGGGTCGGCAGCCTCCACCCAACATCCGGCAGGCCTGGGAAGACGCCCACAAAACCTGACCACATCAGCCGGGCCCTGCGGCCCAACCCGACAGCACCACCAAGATGGCCAGGATCAGTGGCGGTCCTCTAGGGCTAACACGGCCAGCATCGCCCAGCAGCGGCAGGCGGACGGGGGCTTGCCGCGACGAAACGATCCCGCATGCCACCCTTGCGGTTCCGATCAGTAGGGGCGCTTGATGTCGTGAGCCTCCAACGCGCTCTCGTAGCGGGCCAGCAACTCGTCGAGGTTGGCCAGCAGGATGGTGGCAGCCTCGTGCGCGTCATCGACATTGCCCTGGGCGCAGGCTTGCACGATTTCAGCAACGTCGCCGCGGATGATCGACAGCGAGTCCCCCTGGATCAGCACGCCCGGGAAGTGACGTGGCGGCAGGCGGACAACCGCGTCGTTGCCTGGATCCGTGAACAGCTCAGCCTCAATGCGCTCCATCGGGCCATCCAACAGCAGACGCCGTACCTCAAGTGCCTGTTTCCGATCTCGGACCCAGTGAGAGGCGGGGCTCACCTGGTGCTTAGGGTGTGCGGGCATGGCTGTCCCTGAGATCATCCCTATCGCCCATGAGCCTGGCTACCGAACGAGCACCATCGGCCGGTTCAGCGGCGGCCAGTTCCTGGCGTCGGTCACCTATGCATTCCCGGATGGGTTCGTGATGGGGGACGGCTGGGAGGAGCAGAAGCGGCTCTTCGTCGTGCTGCACAAATTCGACCACGACGGGCACCACCAGGAGTCCGACATCTGGCGCGCCGGTACTTGGGCAGAGCAGATGAAGCGTCCGCATCACGAGCATTCCGTCGTTGCCCGCGCGGATGCCGGCTGGCCGCCGTCCTCGCCGGCCTCGCAGAGCGTGAGTACTGCGACATCGCGATCCAGCCGTTCCAGCTCACCGTTTTGAACAGTGCGGCCATCGGCTCGGCCCCCAGCCGACTGCGGGCCCTGAAGATTCCCGACTTGCTCGGCAGGTGCCACGAACCCCACAGCCCGGCCCAGCGCAGGCCCTCCGACAGATGCCGCATCACCTCCAGATACGGCGCAGGGGAGAACAACGCCATCGCGAGCAGGAAATACACCACCGGTCGGGCCGGCAGCAGGCGCTGCCGCTGCTCGGTACGGCCGCACGCGGCCACCACCTCATCGACCAGCCACGGCGGATACATCCGGGTCAGCACACCCACCCCGGCTAGATCCGGAAGAGACGACGCCACCGACACCACCCCCGATGACGTCGTCTCACCGATCCAGACCTATGTCAACGGCATTGCGTTTAAGGAAGGCGCGGAAGGAGCTGGAGCCAGGCTCGCACCTCCTGAAAGACGGGGTTGTCATCTTCCAGGAGTGCGCAGAGGGGAACCAGCGGAGTCAGCATGTTCTTGATCCGGCGCAGCTGCAGCATCTGATCCCTCGGTGCTGATTTCCACCCCCCGGCCAGCCGTGTCCCTGCCTCCAGCGACATTCCCACGTTTCGCAGGATCTCTGAGCAGAGAGCAGGAAAGTCCCGCGTTGTATCCGCATTGCTGGCTCCAAATTTTTGGATCATGTAGGCACGCACGTAGGCAGAATCAGCCATCGCCTGTTGTGGCGTCTGGATCTGTCCTTTTCTTGAGATTGCGAAGAGAGCGAGATGACCCCAACGGATCCTTGTTTCATCTGAGAGACCAGGGGACTGCATACCGCCGACGGCGAAATCACGCAACTGTTCCAGGTGTTCCAGCGAGCAGGCGTTTGCTTCGGTCGTCGGCAGGTATCGTTCCAGGTCCTCCAGCGAAGAACCGAGGAATCGGCGCCCGGTCTCGTGGAAGCCGCTTGTCTCAGGGGACCGGTCAGAGGATGGGGATTCCGGCACGTTCAAATGCCTCCTTCCCGATTTCGAGGCTCTCCTGCGAGGGCCAGTAGTGTCCACTTTGGTTGTTGATTTCCATGCCGAAGTAGTTGCCACCGCTTCCGGCGATCTCCGCCTCGCCCGCCGCACGCACAGGTGCCCCGTTCGTCAGCACGGGGTGCTTCAGCTCGGTGCCTTGAACGTGCTTCGGGATGAACACCAGTTCCCCTTCCTCGGTCACTGCCCACTTCACCGTGCCCGAGTTGATCATTTCATCGAATCCTTCTTCGCCGGCACGTATGGGCTTCACTCCGAGACGCTCGGCGTCGGCCAGTTCGCCTGCAAGTTCCTTTGGCATCCGATTGTGGAAGAGGCACGGTGAAAGTCCTCTTGGGTCACTCCACGTCTGTGGGTTGTTGACGTACGTCGCCGGGTTGGGTGCAGGGACGAGCCCCAAGGGGTCCTGGGAGAGGTAGCGGGCCGATTCCGGGTCATAATAGCGGAAGTGGTTGTAGTGAAGTCCCGACTCGGGGTCGAAATACTGGCCCGGGAAGCGTAGCGGGGTGTAGGCCGTCGCGTCGCGCGACCACGTTGTCGTGCCCCACAGAGTCGTTCGCGTGCGCCAGGCCAGTTCGCCGGATTCGTTGATGAGTTCCGTTGGGCTGCCGATCAGATCGGTGACGATGGCGAAGAAGCGCTCGTCGGTGGAATCCCTGCGGCGTTCTGTCTGGGCAAGGGGGCGCACGCCCATATGATCCCAGGTTAGGGTGATGTCCTCGGTTGTCTGCTCGCAGAGGGTTGTGCCGTCCCAGGTGAAGTGGACCGTCTCGAATGGGGACTGCTTGGTTATTCGTCGGCCCAGAGGGTCATACGAGTAATGCCAGACTGTGCCGTCGGGTGTCGTCACGGCGATGAGACGGTCTTCCGCGTCCCACTCGTAGCGCCAGGTGTCGGGCTTTCGGGAGAGCCGGGTCTTCTGGCGTAGGACGATCCGGCCCTGGGCGTCGTGTTCGTAGCGGACTGCACCCGCGCTGGTGATCCGAGTGCCCTGGTAGGCGCGCGTGCCGGTCGCGTAATGGGACGGGTGCGTCGCTGGCCACGAGGCTTCCGTCTGGCTTCCGGCGTCGTCGTAGGCGTACTGCTCTGTCCAGCCTCGCGCATGGACGGCCGTGACGCGGCCAGCTGAGTCCAGGTCGAAGCGGCGGCCTCCGGAGAGTGCGTCGCTGATGCCGACTAGGCCGCCATCCGCACGGTAGGTGTACGCACGGTGCTGGAGGCGACTGCCCCGGGACGTGATCTCCTGGGCCGTCAAGCGGCTCATCTCGTCGAACGACGACGTCAGTGACACGAAGTCCGACACCGTGCGCTCGACCTCACGGCCCAGGGCATCGAAAGAGAAGGCGATCTCGCGCCCGGACGCAGTGAGCTTCGTCTTGCGGCCCGCCGCGTCGTACGACCATTCACTGACCGTGCCGCCCGGCGTCGTCCTCCCTACCCTGCGGCCCAGTTCGTCGTACGCGTACGTCAGCGTCCGGCCGTTGACCTGCTCGGACTGCAGGCGGCCGTAGCGGTCTCGCAGACGTTCCAGCCGGGCACCGGGGCCCGCAGCGACCGCGAGTTCGTCGAAGATGTCGTACTCGAAGGTCGTGACCGTGCTGCCTTCGACGTCCTTGCGGATCACTTGGCCGAGGGCGTTGTGGGTAAAGGCGATGCGCTGGGCCAGCCCGTTCGTCCGGGAGGCCAGACGGCCTGAGGCGTCGTAGGCGTAGCTCAGCGTCCGGCCGTCGAAGTCTGTCTCGGTGACCAGCCGGCCCGCTGCGTCGTAGGTGTACTCCCAGGTCAGGCCCTGGGGGTTTGTCACGCGTGTCAGCCGTAGGTTGACGTCGTGGCTGAACTCGTAGCGGACTCCGCCCGGGCCTGTGCGGGCCGTCAGCAGGTCGAAGTCGGTGTACTCGAAGCGGGTCGTGCCGCCCATGGCGTCCGTGTGGGGGAGGCAGTTGCCCTCGCCGTCGTACGTCCAGGAATTCACCGTGCCGTCGGGTGCGGTGCGCCGGGACGGCAGGCCCTCGACCGTCCATTCCAGTTGCGTCTGCGCGCCGAGAGGATCGGTGATCCGGACCGTTCGGCCGAAGGCGTCGTGTTCGTAGCGGGTCGCGGCACCCAGCGGATCGGTGACCTCGACGGGAAGTCCTCGGCGGTCCAAGGTGATCAGGGTGGTGGCGCCGAGCGGGTCCGTCACAGAGGTGAGCCGGCCCGCCGCGTCGTAGGTAAACGCTGTCGTCGCGCCCGAGGCGTCGGTGACCGAGGTGCGGTTGCCTCGCTCGTCGAAGGTCTGGCGCGTGACATTCGCGTCGGTGCCGACGATGCGTATCGGCATCCCGTTGCCGTCGTACTCGGCCCGCGCCTGCCGCCCGTCCGGACGCTCCAGCACCGTCATGCGGCCGTGCTCATCGTAGGTAAACCGGCTGACGTGGCCCAGCGGATCGGTCCGTGACAGCAGTCGGTTGTAGCGGTCGTACTCGAAGCGGGTGACCGCTCCCAGGGCATCGATCTCAGCGAGTACGTGGGAATGCTCGTTGACCACGAAGCGCTTCGTGTGGCCGAGACCGTCGGTGAGGGAATTCGTGCGCAGGCCGGTTTCCGGGTCTGTGTCGTCCCAGGTGAATCGGGACTCGATGTGGCCGTTGCTACCGGACTGGTAGGTGCAGCGGTCCTGGTCGTCGTAGACGTAGTCGTAGTGGCTGCCGTTGGTATCGGTCCAGGAGGTGATGCGGCCGTGTTCGTCGCAGCCGAAGCGCAGGGGGCGGCCGGATGAATTGGTGACCTCGGTGAGGTGACCGTCGGTGTAGCCGTAGCGCAAAATCTCCTGGTCGGAGCCGTCCGCAGCCGCTCCTGCGAGGTGGAGGGCCGTCACTCGGCCTTCGCTCGTGGTGAGCTTCAGGTGGTAGCCGCCGTGGTGGACGATCGCCGTCGGGGCGCCCGCTTCGTCGTGTTCGAAGCTGATCCAGCGACCGTTGCGGTCATCTATCTGAGCCAGGAGCGCGAGCTCGTCGCTGTGATCAACGAAGTGCCAGATCCTGCCACTTTCGGGATCGGCGAGGGTATAGCCGTCCTCAACGCGGGCCAGTGGCCACCGTCGGCCATGCGTGGGCATGACCGGGACACCGGGCGCGGGGTGGGGGTAGGCCAGCAGGCTGCCCTCGTCGCAGCTGAAGATCACGCCTTCCGAGTCGATCTCCAGCCGCTGGTCCACCGTGCTCGACCATGCCGGACCGAACCAGCGACCTGAACGGCGCGAGGAATCGAACGTGCGCCGAAACAAGAGTGGAAGTGATCCGGGAAGGGCGATGTCCGTCTGCGGCAGCAGCATGCGGCCGGTCGCCATGTCCACCGGGTCGCCGTCGCAGACGTTGTCGCGGCAGCGGTTGCTGCTGTGATTGGGATCCCTTTGGTGATCCCCGCGGCTGCCGTGGGGCTTCGCGTCATCGAAGTGTTTGGCAGCCGAGCCGAACCTTTTGAATGCGCCGGCACCCTTGGAGCCGATGAGGTCGGGGAGGAGTCTGCCGACGCCTTCCGAGGGGTCCTTCATGAAGTCGTCGAGCATCTGCTTGCCCGCGCCCCACGGGTCATTGGCCATGGTGATCAGCCCCGCGGCCGTCGAGTTCAGGTTGGTGACGTACTCCGCGGGGTGCGTGATGTTGTAGAGGTCCAGCGGGTTCAGGGCGCGGGCGAAGTTGAGGGTGCCGGCCACTCCCTTGACGACGCCTCCGAGGAGGTGGGTGCCGGCCAGTTCGAAGTACTGCTCGGCGTCGGCGAGCTGCTGGGTGTACGAGGGCTTGGGCGGGGCCGCGTCGCGGGCCTTTCGGACGGCAGCGGCCACCGCCTCGGCCTGCTCGTTGCGCTGCTTGCGGGCGTCGTCGAGTTTGTCCTGAGCGGCGCTGGCCATGGCCTTGCCCGGGTCGGGATAGTCCTTGTCCGGCTTGGGCGGGAGTGGGTCCTTCTTCGCCTTGTAGGCGTCGTTGTAGGCGTCGGCTGCCTTGTTATACGCATCCCGGGCATCCGAGGAGGCCTTCTTCGCCTTGTTGTAGTCCTCCAAGGCCTCCTTGGCCCTGCCCTGCGCCCACTCCACCGTGTCCGCGAACCGGCCCATGGCATCGGCGGCCTCACCAAAGGCCTTGGCGGCGTTGAACCAGCGCGGGGGCTCCTTGGCGACAGACTCCTGGAAGGCCTTGGCGGCCTCGCCCTTGAGGCCGTCCGGCTCGCCCATGGCCTTGAGGCCGTTGCCGACCGACTCGAAAGCCGCCTTAAAATCGTTCAGGTGCCCAACCTGCTCGCGGATCTTCGAGACGCTGCCGTAGACCAGCTTCTTCGGATCATCGGTCTGCCCGAGCTCCAGCTCGGACACGTCGGCGCCGAGCTGGTTGGCGGCCGAGCGGCTCTTGTCGCGGATCCAGTCGCCAGCGTCGTCGAGCCCCGCATCCTCGGCGAGGTCGGCGACCTTGTCACCGCTCCACTCGACGAAGTCACCGACCTTCTCGATCCCGTGCTCGACCTTGTCCTCGACCGAGTCCGGTATGAAGTCCCGCCACCCCATCAGCCCTTGCCCCCGTTGCCCTTCGCCTGCTCCAGCAGATCCTTCAGCGACCCGATCTTCCCGTTCGAGGTCACCGTGTCCTTCGTGTCCGACCAGGTCTGCTTGATGTCCTGCGCACCCTTCTCGAACGACTCAGCGCTGTAGTCCGGCTTGTAGACGTCCGTGGTGAAGATGTCCCCCCAGGCCTTCTTCTCGATCTCGTCCTCACTGGCATGCGGATTCCCCCACGCGGAGTTCACCGCCACCTTGAACGCGCCCTGGACGTACTGGTCCTCCTCCCACATCGTCCCCGCCGCGATACCGAGATTCCCCGCGAGGGCCGAGACGTTCTGGATCAAGCTCCGCACGCCCCACTCCCACCGCTCACAAAAGTCCTCGAAGTCCTTCGACAACGCGCCGTGCCCGGTCTCCATCGCTGTCATCGACAGGTTCTCGAACCCCGCCCCCTGCGAAGCCCCCGCCGCATCCCCCGACTCCCGCAACTCTGATATCGCTGCCCGCAGACCCTTCTGGATCGCAGCAACCGCTTGCGGGGAGACTTCCAGGTCGCCGTCGCCGGCCATCAGGCCACCGCCCCGGGCGCGGCCTCGATGTCCACGGCACATGCATCGGGGACGATCCCGGCGACGGGCGGGAACAGCATCGACCCGTTCGCATCTGCCACGTTCAACGCCACTCCGGCGGGGCCGTCCACTTCCGGAACGACCGCATCAACCAGCCGCGCACCGAGGATCGCCAGATAAGGCCATTCACGGCCGGCTTCCCCACGGGCCTCGGCGAACCGGGCCAGGGCCTCCTCGTCTGTGAAGGCGTAAAACCAGCGGATACCACCCGAGACAGCCGACATCAACCCTCCGTCGGTGTCTGCGCCACCGCCGATGAGGGGTGCAAGCAGCACAGCTCGCCGGAACTCACCTACCAGCCGCCGAGGATCACCCCGACCCTCCCGGTAGGCGGATATATGTGCAGTCAGCTCCACGGCTGGCCCCCTCCTTCAAGATGATCAACCCTCAAGAGAGGAAACAGTACCTTGATCAACAAACCATCTGATAAACGGTCAGGCCGCCGACCGCCTCACATCTGGCAGCCACATCATCGAGGCCGCACGTGCGCCATCGGCTCACCTCAACCAACCGCAAGCCGCGGTAATCGACAGGATCCGAGCAGAACGACCGGCGAGCGGCGGCCCGACACCACGGTGCGCAACGCTTCCCAGGCCGCTGCGGGCCGTTAGGACGGGAAGCAGAGCCAGATCAAACCCGAGTACAAGGGGACCCTGATGCCTTCGCCGTGGGACTTGTAGTCGATCGTCACGGAGCTCATCGGGGAGATCCATCCAAGCCTGACCATCTGGTCGCAGTCGACCCGGCACGCCGAGCCGGCGCGCGGCCTGGTCCGGGCCGAGGGACACGTGCCGGTCGTGGCGGGGCAAGTGGTGCGGGCGGCCGGCGAGCGCGGCCACCTGGTCCGAGTGGGCGTCGGGGCGCCTTGATCCACTGCGGGAGCCGGTCGCCCTGGAGTCCATTGACCTGCTGGTGGAATGGCAGCGCGCCTGCCACCTCGTCCGGCTCCACCTCGAGGAGGCCGACACCCGCCACCCTCACCGTGCCGCCGCGCTTGCCGAGGTCTCCTGTCCGGCCCGTGCCCGCCACTTCGGTGTCGCCTCCCGCGGCGAACTGCTGCTCCATCGTGCCGGCACCCAGCACGGCGCCCTCTACGACGACTACGGCGTCGAGGTGACCGGATACCCGGCAGGGTGGTCGATCGCCGCGGCCCGGGCCGCAATCACCGCCGACACCGCCCTGCTGCAGCCCCTGCTCGCCGACCCTGATCCTGCGATCCGCGTCCGCGCTGCCTACGCACTGGCCACCGCCGCCGACCCCGACCGAGCGGTCCGTGCCGCCTTCCGCGCCCGTCTCGCCGCCGAGCCGGACCCGATCGTCCGCGCCGCCCTGGTTCTGGCCACCGCCGAAGCCACCCGCGCCGACCCCCAGCCGCCGACCACCGCGTGGATGCGACAGCGGTGGAGGGACCGGACACAGGCGCCCGAGGTACGGCTGGCCGCCGCGATCGGCTGGCTCTGCCTCACCAGCAAACCCGCCCCCGACGCCCTGCGCACGGCCATCGACGACCTCGCCACCAGCGAGCGCGCCCACGCCATGGACGACCTGCCCTGGATGGCCGCCGCCGGCCGACCCCACGAGACCGGACTGCATCGCTGCGTCCGAGACATGCTCTACCCCGAACAGCTCGATCCGGCAGGGTGCGACGACCCCTGGGCCCCGCACCATTGACGGCAAGAGAAAGCCATCCGTACGCCCCGGCATACTGGCCCCAGCAAGGCCACCGCCAGCGCCTGGGCGTGGGCGCGGCTGGCGGCCGTCGCCGAGGCAGGGTGCGGACTGGGCACCGGAGGCGCGACGTGCCGTCTGTCTACGAAGCGACTTCCGCAACCGCCGCCCAGCAGGACCGACGCCGCCGAGGAATCAGATGACCGACATCAGCGCCCTCACCCGCCTGTGCCCGCCCCCCGGCAGCCCGACAGCCATAACTGGGAGCCGGTGGAGACCGTGCTGGGCATGCCGCTGCCCGCCGACTACAAACAGCTGGCCGAAACGTACGGACCGGGCCGGTTCAACAACTACCTCTCGGTGTTCCACCCCCACGGCGTCACCGAATACGTCAACGTGAGCGGCCGCATGCCCGCATGCATCCGCGGCCAGCTGCACCAGCAGGCACGCCAAGGCCGCTTCCCCGTGCCCCATGCCCCCGACGCACTGTTCGCGATCGGCTCCACCGACAACGGCGAGTACCTCTTCTGGATCACCGAACCAGCCGACCGTCCCCCCGACCGCTGGCCAATCACCGTCAACGAAGCCCGCGGGCCGGGCTGGTTCGACTACGACGGCAACCTGACCGGCTTCCTCACCTCCGTACTCACCGGCCGCACCCGCGTCCCCCTCTTCCCCCACAGCCTGACCGCCCAGCCACCGCAGTTCACCCCATCCCACCCCGTCCTCTACAAGCCCACCCCCATCCCGGACCAGGCCCCCACCGACACCCACGCCATCCGCACCTGGGCCCAAGCCAACGGATACCAAGTCCCCCCACGCAGCCGAATCCCTCCCAACGTCCGCCAGGCATGGGAAGACGCCCAAAAGTCTTGAACACGTCGGCTGGGCCCTGCGGCTCAACCCCGACAGCACCACCAAGGTGGGCAGGATCACGTGGCGGTCCTCCAGGCCGGCTCTCTCCCAGTGAGCACCTGGTCGAACAGCTGCTCTCCGCGGACTCACCCCTTCCAGCGCAACGAGGACGGGCGGATCGTCGGGGCCGGCGGCGAGGTCGAGCAGCACCAACCGGGTCCGTCCCAGAACTCGCGTTTGCAGCCGGGCGCAGGTATCGAAAAGCGGCTGCGGCTGGTCGGCCCGGAGGCGGCTCGCTGCTGCTGGCGCTGAGCTACGACGGGCGGCCGTTTGTGGGCGCGGGCATGCTGTCCCGTCGCACGGCGGTCGGAGCGTGCACGGGCCCCCCTTGTCCGCGGTCTGACCGTGCCGGTAGCGGACGTGGTCAAGGAGGAACACGGCGGTGGTCGGGGCGGTGGCAGAGGTGGACAAGGGCTCGGGATCGGGTTCGTGGCCGGGCCGACCACGCTGGACAAGGGGGACCGCTGGGCCGATGCGCCCTGGCCGAGCCGGTGTCCGTGTGACAAGATCGGCGGCATGATCGAATATTCAGCACGGAAGGGCGGCCTCCGCCCCAGCCGGTGAAGTGGTTGGACGCGGCCGTGGCCGACGGGACCGCCACGACGCCTGCCCACCCATCCCGTATCGCGCTCTTTGAAGCGGTACACGCCGACCGCAGCGGCCCCCTCGCCATCCGGCTTCTCGGGCTTGCCCGCACCGGAGAGCCGTTCGTACGGCGCGAGGCGCTTGACCTCCTCACCAGCCTGAGCAGCCAACGGCCCTGGCCTGAAGCCGTCGAAGCCGCAATGAGCCGGCTCGGCGACCCCGACGAGGAGGTACGGCGAAGGGCCGCATACCTGGTCGGGCGTAGCGGGCGACCGGAGCTCGTCCTTGCCGCCCTCGGCGATACCACCGACCCCGTGGTGCGCACCGTCCTGGCCAGGGCGCTCGGCCCCGCGGTCGCCCGGCTGAGGAGCGACCGCCTCACAGCAGTCCGCTTCCTCGCCCACCTGCAGACCCTGCAAGAAGCTCCGCCCGTACGGTGGCCTGTCCTGGACGCGGCACTCGTCGCCGAGTCCCGCGAGGCCGCACTCCACCTGACCGACATCGGGCACCTCTGGGGCCATGTCCTGTACGGGCTGGGGCGAGAGCGGCACGCCTACGTCCTCGTGGCCCGACTTCTCGCTGACCCCACCACCCGGGGCATCGGCGCCGGGCTCGCCCGCGAGGCGTGCCACATCTGGCGGGCGGCCCCGGTCACGCTGCTGCCACTGCTCCTCCGGTACCGCGACCAGGGAACCACGGCAGGGCTCGAGGAGGCCCTCGGGACGGCCTTGATCTCCGAGACGGCAAGGCAGGTACATGGCGCCCTCATCGCAGAGCTGCCGTTCACGCCGTCGCCGAAACCGCGCCGGTCCCTGTTCGGGGATCCGCCGACGTACGACAGCGCGTCCGCCGCCGCCCTCCTCGCCGGCAAGCCAGTAGGCATCGTCCGTCTGGGGCACGCCACCGCGATCTTCAGCGCCCTGCTGGACGCCGGCCCGCTGACCTTCCGGCAGGCCGCCCAGCTGTACAACCTCACCTTCCATCACCCGAGCCGCATGCAGGCGGAATGTGCCCCATTGTGGCTGCGGCACGCGGGGCCTTCCGTGCTGCCCCGGCTGCTCGCCCTGATGACACCGCACCTGGCCGACTACACAGTCGGAGAGTTCTATCTGGCGGGTCTCGCGCGGATGGGACGAGTCGCACTGCCCGCGCTGCCGGCTGTGACAGCGATAATCGACCGGCGTGCCCGCATTCCCGTCAATGACTCGACACCGGACGGCGAGATGGAGCTGGATGAGCGTCTCCTGTCCGCCGCGCTCCGCACCCGCCACGCGATCCTCACCGTCCTCGTCCCATGGTCTTCACTGCGGACGCCACCTCAGTAGCCGCCTGCTACTGACCGCAGGACGACAGTTGGGCTGGCGGTCCCCGCCAGCCAACGGCCCATTTCCGCCAACTCAAGCACTCACCCGCCACATGGGGTGCTCAGTCACACATGCCCACCCCCGAGCCCCCTGCCAGACCCGAGCCCGTCACCTGGGCGCCGAGCCAGACCGGACCTTGCGCGCGCTGCGGCGCCCCCACCTGCCGCGATGGGGTGGGCGACTCGCGCCTATGCGCGTCCTGCAAGGTCGCGCGGCAGGCGCAGTACGGGGGCTGACCTGTCTGTCCTGTCACCCGCCATCCCTCGGCTCCCCAAGGACAACCGCGTCACTGGTACGCCCCGCCGTCGAGTAGCAGTCGGCCAGGGTGCTGCGGGCGGTCACGGTAGAGGGATGTTCCTCGCCCAGCAGCCGCTGAGCGTCGGCGGCAACCTGCTCCGCCAAGGTGACTGCTTCCTCGACGCGCCACGCTCGCCGGTAAGCCTGGGCCAGGAAGCCGCGGGTGACCACGATGCTGGGATGTTCGTCGCCCAGCAGCCGCTCGGTGTCAAGGGCAAGTCGCTGCCAGTGGATGACCGCCGTGGCGTACGCGCCTGCGTCCAACAGACTTTTCCCGGCTCTGAGCAGGACCGGGTAGAGGTCGGGCTGCCGCAGCAGGTCACCGGCCAGGGCAGCCAGGGTGTCGGTGTTGGCCCGAAGCACTGCAGCAAGGTCGCGATCGGTGTGGTCTTTTTCGGGCCAGATCGTGGCCAGGGCGCTCGCGGCCGCCGTCGCGGCCGCGGCGAGCGTGGGCGCGGGGGCACTTTCGCGGGCAGCGCGAGCGGTCAGTGCGTGGATCCGCACCGCGCGTGCCCCGTCCCGGGAGTCGCAGGTGATCAGGCTGTAATGGTGCAGCAGCCGCAGTGCTGCCCCGGCCTGTTGCGCGAAGACCTCGGCCTGCTCCGGGGGTGCGGGGGGTGGGGTGCGGTGGGCTGCCAGGTAGTCGGTGACAGCAGCTTCGGCCCACAGGATCAAGGGGTGTCCGGCCGGGTCGAGGTGGGCGGCCAGGCAAAGGGCCGGTGCGGCCAGGGCCGCCGGGTCACGGCGCTGGACAGCGTCAAGGGACAGCAGCAAGGCAGCGGCGACCGGCCGGCCATAGCCCTCGGTATCAGCCGCTGGGGGCAGCAGCGACTCCAGGCGGGACCGCTGGTCGGTGAACAGCTGGAGGTAGCGCCCGCAGGGCACGTCCTCGTTGATCACGTAGGCAGCTGCGTGTGACAGAGCCAGCGGCAAGTGCCCCAACTCGGGCAACAGGTCCGGGGCCGGTGCATCCAGCAGATGGGTCATGTGCGCGTCGGTGAACCGGTTGCGCAGGTAGGCGATGGCTTCGCCCGGGGTGTAGGTCCCGACTTCGATGACCGCCCGGCCGCCCCCCGACAGCAACGCGTCCCGGCGCCGGGTAGTGGCCAGTACCCGGCCACCTCCGGTAGGCGAGGACGGGGGCCACCACGGTTGAATGCTCTCCATGTCGGTAACGTCATCGAGCACGACCAGCCAAGAGCGCGACGTGACGGCCAGCCAGTCCCGAAAGGCCTGCGCATCGTTCTCGGCGTCCTGCCCCAGTGCACCGTCCGCTTGGACGCGGAGCGCGGCGGCAGCGTAGCCGGTGACGACCTGCGCCATCTTAGAGGCGTTCACCAGACCACCACCTCGGTGCCATCGGCCAGAGCCCGGTGGGCGAAGGCGGCGGCCAGCTGCGACTTGCCCACTCCGCCGCCGCCGAAGAGCACCACCGAAGTGCGTCCGATCTGGGCCTGGTCGATCCGGTCGCGCAGGCCGGTACGGGCCTGGAAAGCGGAGGCCAAATGCGGCACCATCCCCACCCGCACAGGCCAGACCACCGGGGGCCGCGGCCCGGCGTGGTATTCGACCCGGTTGATGCGGTCGGCGGCGATCGACTGGTGCTGCGCAAGGATCAACTTTTGCGCGGTGATGTGCGAAACGGGCTGGGCGCCGGGCGCGGTCAGTTCTTGTCCGGGCCCGGCGAGGGAGGGTTTCCGATGGTCACGTCGCCCATCTTCACGGCGGCCGCTCCATGGTGCTGGGCCTGGATGTGCACGTCGCCGCCGATGGCGATGCCCTCGTCCGCGGCCGAGACACCGCCATTGGCCTGCTGGGCCAGCGCCACCAACTCACGCAGCTGGGCGGCGGTGTGGTCACGGCCGTCCTCGTCCAGGTCCTCCATCAGGTCCTGGAAACGGGTCTGCCAGGCGGCCACTGCGGCGTCCCGTATTCGCTCGGCCGCGCCAGGGTCGGCGCTCTCCAGCCCGGTTGCCGTGCGGTCCAGCCTGTCCAGCGCTGCTTCCTGGGCCGCCTCCGGCGCAGGGCCACGGCCGAAGACGCGGGCCACCCGCTCCCGGAAGCTCTGCCAGGCGTCCGTGCCGGCCGCCTGTGCCACCGCTACCCCGGCCGCCGAAGCCAGGGCAATCAACGCCTGATCCAATATGCCGCCCCCGTGCCCCGAGTAAGGGTGAAAACGCCCCTTCCGGCATGGGCAGCATACTGCGGGCGCGGCCGCATGGACCGGTCCTTCGCCGACCGGCCGCCAGCACGTCGGCGAGCGTCTGTTGCAGTTCGCCTTCCGTGGTGCTCCGTCTGGTCCTGACGGTAGCCAGCGCGCGTCACTCCTCCGTCATCGATGAGCGGGTGGGTCGGGCGGCGAAGCGCTCCGTCCGTCTTGGGCGCGGGGGGGGTGGGTTCGTAGCCGTACCGCCGGCTACTCTCCGGCAGACCGGGAGACGCTCAGTAGGGTGGACGCTGAACAGTTGACATCAAGGCACCCCCGGTTGGAATCTGAAAGCAAGAACAATCCCCCAAGTATTACGCAAATTGACGGTGCGGCAGCAGCTCGACGTGTCGGGGGCCGGCCATTCTGCTGAGCAGCGCGGCAGTCGCACGTTTTGCACAGATGCGCAGATTTCCGTAGGGGAGGCATGATGCCTCACGTCCCCGTCAATATCATCTACGTCGGGTGGGAAAGTTTCACCGACGCTGACAAGGCAGTAGTCAACGCGGCCTGCTGGGCAACCCGCCGCATATATTGGCAGGTCGGGTTCGACATCTTCGGCTTCGACGCCTACTCGATCTCGGTGGCCGATGCCCAAGGATATGCATACATCGACAGCGACGCGGAAGCGACGTGGCTGACGTCCGACTACACGATCCCCGGTAGATCCGTCGACATCTTCCTCGTGAAGGGATATGCGACTTCGACAGCCGGCCTCTCACCAGTCCCTGGCCCGTGCAACAAGTACCTGACCTACCCGTACATGACCGGCTCGGTCGTGGAGCTCATCGGAGCTGATACCAACGTCGCCATGCCACACGAGATCGGCCACTATTTGGGTCTCCATGACGATTACAGCGATCCGACCAACTTGATGTACTACTCAGTGTCTTCCGGCGGCCCGAGCGGTCTCCCTGTCCTCACGTTCGCTCAAGGCACCCAAATGGCCGAGCACTGCTTCACGAGCCTGCCGTGAGGAGTTGACCGTCATGCTGTATCTCGACATCCCTGCCACGCAGTTGCAGCGCGATACCCTGGCAGCCGCGCTACGGGGCGCCGCCGCGGCAATGACCGCAGAGGAGGCCATGAGCGTCCTGTCGAATGTCGCAGTCGAGCTGCCGGGACGTGACGACCTCTTGGAGGATGCCGTGGCCTCGAGCGACGTAGCCGACGCTGTCCGTGGTGCCGCCCTGAGCACCCTCGCCAGGACGGCACCCGCACGCGCCGTCACAGCCGCTCGCAACGTGCGAGATCCGGGTGAGCAGGTCGTCCTGGCTGCACTCACGGCCCTGGGGCGGCTGGGCGAACCGTCAGACACGGGGACGGTCGCGGGGCTCGCCGATGCCCCCGAGACGAGCCCGGCGGTGGTCAGCCGGGCCGACTTCGCCCGGGCGCTGATAGCACACCGGTTCGGGCTGCGGGGTCAAGAAGAGCCGGCACCGCTCGCTCTGCTGTCCGACCCGGGTCCGGCCGGTGAGCCCTTCGTGTCGACTGAGACCGGCGCGACGCGTGCATCCGTCACTCTCGCGGCGGTGCGCGACTGGGCGCCCGAAGTCTCTGCGGAGTCCCACGTCGTTCTGGACATCGCCTGCGGGAAGCAGCCTACCCACCTTGTTCTCCGTCGCGACCTTTTGGATGCCCAGGGCCAAAAACGTCTCCTGTCTGCTCCCGCCGTGCTCGGCTACGGCGTGAGCCCGAATCCGCAGAGCGGCACTCTGGGCGTCGCTCTTCTCGTCCTCTACCAGCCCTCCGCGAACGGTGCTGCCCTGCGGGTGACCCGGACCACCGGTGAACCCGTGTACGCGGGCACGATGGAACACACGGCTGACGCCGGTCTGTCCGCAGACCTGTACGCCGTCCACCGCCCCGGCGCTCCCGCCGGCCGCATCCGCGGCCTTGTCTCCGAAAACGGGGTCGAGGTCTTCGGTCGTTCCACTCGCACCGCTGCCGTCCCCAAGCGCGTGCCCGAACGACGCCCCGAGGGCGACCCGAGCAATGCCTTCGTACAGTCTCTGGAGCAGCACCACGGCAAACCGCCGTACGCCGGGGAATGAACGAGGTCGCTACTGCACGAATGCGAGAGGCGATCGCTTCAACAATGTCCGAGCAAAAAGAGCTCCCAGGGGCGACCAGCACACCGCGCCCCACCTCGGGAAGCAGGCGAATGACCATGGCCACGGCACTCGACATTTCCCCGCCATGCCCATACATGACGGGGAATTCGTCGGCGAGAGCTCGGACGAGAGTGCAACGATCGCCGCGATCACCGGCAGTCCCTGAATGAGGATCACCACCTGTTCGAGCAGGCATTCCTGGCAGGCAAGATTCACGATGCTCGAACGAACCCGTCCCTGTCTCTGGGGACTTCGGGATGGGTGGTGGTCATGGGAGATTCACCTGCTCTGAGGTTCATGACGCGCAGGGCCCGACCGGCGTGCGCCTAACGGATCCTCACCGAGTCGTTCGACTGGAACAGGTAGTCGTACACCTCGGTGTAGATGCCTTTGTCGCAGACACCGGGGTCCCTGATCACATAGCCGGATTCGTCGACATATCGCGCCGAGTTGCCCGCATGTTTGTGCGACCAGTAGCCCGTTTCTGGGTGGAACCGGTAGAAGTGGAAATCGCGGACCCCGGTCGACGGATAGACACCCGTGCACAGGGCCAGGAGGAAGCGTCTGGACCCCGACTGGCAGGGGTAGCCGAACTGCACGAGCCCGTCCTTGTAGAGGCCCACGGCGACCTGATATCCCAGCATGCTGCTGGGGATGGTGTAGTTGTGTGCGCGGCCGGGCCACGCGAACGTGTCCGATCTGTAGGCCACGCCATAGGCGTAGCAGTTGTTGTAGGGCTGGATGTTGGGGTGGTTCCAGTAGTACGGGGACCACGGCTCGGTGTCGATGTAACACGAGGGCGCCCTCTCCACCAGCGCCTGCATCTGCTCTTTCCACCCGTCAGGCAGCTCGGACTCCTGCTGGGCCTTGGATGACCTGTAGGCCCCGCCCTGGGTTCCCCCGTTCAGCGTCCGCTCGATCTCCCCGCGGGCCGTCTCCAGCATGAGTTCCGCGTACGAGGTGTCCCCGACGGCGATGCCCCCGCCCTCCGCGAGGTCCCGCGGGATCGTCTCCACCAGAGCCTGCGCCAGTTCCGCGCTCGCGCGGAAGTCCTTCGCTCCGCCTCCGGCCAGTTCCAAACCGGCGGGCAGGCCGGCCGGGGCGTCGCCCTCGGTGAAGTCCACTCGTATGCCGTCGAAACCGAGTCCCGTGTAGCCGCTGCCGACTGGTCCCCGGGCCGCGGGCTTGCGCCCCAGGCGTTCCCGTAGCTCCTTGACGCGCTCGGGGTCGTTGATCTCCCATGAGGGGTTCGGGCGTCCCGAGAACATTTCTATGGTGATGCGCACTGCCATGGTTCCGCCTCCTCTTCCTCTGCGCGACGCGCGACGTCAGGCCCGGTTGAGGCAGATGTGCTGCGTCGTACCGGCCATGGTGGCGCTGTCCAGGACGAACCTCCGGTTGATGTACCCGTCGCGCATCACGAGGACGGCGTAGCTCGTCCACATCCCGTCGATCACGGCGATGAACTGCGCATTGGCATCGAACAAGTACGTGACGCTCCAGTCGGTGAGCCAGGACCACGGCAGCAGCTGCCCGGTGTCGCAGTCATGGAGGACGAGCGTGACGACCCAGACGGATCGGGTCTCCTTGGTAGGTGCCTGCTGCGCCCCGAGCAGCCCGCCGTCGTCAAAGACTCCGCTCCCCCGCCTGGCGCCCCTGGTGGCCTCGTCGGCGAGGATGGCCAGGCGCTTGTGGAGCGGCAGGGTGAGACGCGCGGGGGAGCCCGCACCCGCCTGGGCCTGCCTGAGGAAGGTCCGGATCGTGGCCGTGAGCTTGACCGCCAGGTCGGCCTCGTCACGGATCGGGAAGAGCTCGTCGGGAAGGCACGGCGTGTTCAGTGTCGGTACCTGCAGCAGCTCGGGAACGGGTTCGCGCTGCAGTTTGCCGACGAGGTCGTCCCAGTCCGCGATGGGCAGGGGGAGCGTCCTCAGCCGGGAGGCGAGTTCGTGGATGAGCGCCGTTTCCGGGTGGGCCTTGAGCAGCAGCGTCTCGAAGGACTCGGAGGGCGGGTCGGTGTACTGGTTCACCGTCACCAACTCCTGTGGAGGTGGATGCGTATGCGAGGGGAAGACCTCCGTCACGAGCGCGCCGTCGGCGCGAAAGGGCTCGGGTCGCCTCGAGTGCCGGATGGAGTCACCGGGATGGCTCGCGGGACGGGACACGGCTGAGGACCGTGTCGGGCGTGTCCGCCCTCAGTCTCAGTTCTGCGGTTTTGGCCCGCAACTCTGTCCTCTGGGCTCGCCGTTCTCGGCTTCGGGCCTGTTCCATGGCGGTGCCCAAGGAGTGCGTCCGCCTGCTCACCGGCACTGGAGGGGGCGGTGACGACGCGATGACGCGGGAGTGACGCAGGCACCGCACCGCGTCGCCACCGGCGCCTGCGGCAGGGACGTGACCGTGTCGCCGACACCGCCGCGCGCGTACTGCGATGACGGTGGGATGACGGTCCCTGCCTAACGTGCGAGGCATCCGTGGCGCGCGGTGCGCGTCCGTCGCGCCGTGTCCTCGCGATCTTCTGAGGGGAACGGACATGACCGTGCATGAAGACCCTGATCTGCCTCCGCCGGAGTCGGACCCCGGCGTGGGCCTCGTCGCGTCCGGGTTCGAGACGCTCGAGGAGTTCGACGAGGCCGCCCGTGCGGCCGACATGGACATGGACGGCTTTGTCGTCACGCTGCTGCGCCGCGAGGACATGCTCCTCATCGAGTTCAGATTCCGGGGCCTGCTGCGCACCGGTTCGGGTGCCCAGCAGCGGTTGGTGACGAAGACCGCCACGGAACCGGGATTCCTCTTCGTCCGCATGCCGCCGCAGGCGATGCTTGAGGAGGCCACCCCGCTGGGGAGCCCGTCGACCGCGGTGAAGAGGGCTTGGTTCGCCGGACCGAGCGACCTGACGTTGCGAGTGGCGCCTGGAACGACGATCCCGCTCACCGCCACGGGCCTGCTCGACTGGGCGGGACTGCAGACCGACTCAGCGCGGCTGGAATGCGTGTGGGGCCTCGGGCTCTCTCCCGCGACGCCGTCGCAAGCGGTGTGGCTGCACGCGGCGGAGCCGGTTGCCGGCGCATCCGGCGCGGTCGGGATCTGGCACACGCGCCTCGGCCTCCGGCCCGACGGGTCCGGTCCGGCCGGGACCCCCTCCCGGCTGCCGGTGCCGGTCAAGCCGACGGAGGTCGTCAACGATTCCGAGGGGTTCATGAGCTCCCTCTCGCTGGCGGATCGCCGCGATATCGGAGCGTCGATGGCACGGAGGCCCGCACTGGCCAAGAACCTGACGTTCACCCCGCTCGGGGCGAACGTCGACCTCACGGGCAACTGGCTGGGGCTGGCGAGCGTCAGCGTGCTCATGTACCACCACGAGTCCGCCGGCGGCCGCGACACCACCGTGAACGTGCTCAAGCGCGGCTACCTGCTGCCCTTCGGATTCCCCGCGCTGATCACCACACAGACCGAGCGGCGGCTCGATCACGGTCTCGTCCGGTCGAGCGTCCTGACCGTGCTGCTGCCCGACCTGACCTACCAGGACGTCGCCGCCCTCCCCAACGGGGGCCGCGGCTTCCCCTTCACCCGCGTACGGCTCAACGGGCCGCTGACGGCCGACGTCATCGACACCACGGACCCGCTGACGGACGTCGGATTCTGGATACGAGGTCCGGGGGCGTCCGACGGGCGGTTGCGGTTCAGTCTGACGGCCGAGGACTGGCGCGGACACCCGGTCGCCTTCACGGCGCCGCTGGTCTTCGTGAAGGGGGACAGGGCCCACGGTGACCTCACCGCGGCGTTGGACGCCTTCAACCGGCAGGCGGAGAACATCGATCTGCCCGCCTCCGGCAGCCTGGAACTGGCGCCCGCGACCGGACCCGACCCGGAATCGACCACGGTGGACGTCGCGACCCTCCGCATCAAAGCGGTGAAGTCGAGCGCCTCACAGGCAGCCCTGGAGGAGGCCGGGCGGTTGGCGGCGCTCCCCGAGCTGTTCTCCGTGGACGCACGGATCCCCGCCCTGGACGCCCTGGTCCCGCGCGGCGTGGCGCAGGCAGAGGCGGAGGCAGAGGCAGAGGCAGAGGCGGACGACGAGATCAGGTCGGCCGTTCACACCCTGCTGCTCGACCAGAAGTACGTAAAGGAGGGTCTGGCAGCCACCCGCCAGGTCTACGCCCGGCTGAAGAACCAGGTCTCGGTCGCCCCGCCGGTCACCGCGTCCGGCGGCATCGCCAAGCTGGACCTGCCGGTCACGGGGCTGTCGAGCGCCACCGGTCTGATCGGCGGCGACCTGGAGAAACTCAAGAGCGGGACGTTCGCCCCGGCCAGCTTCTTCACACCCCCCACGCCCCCGGTCCCTCCCCACGCGCCGGTGTTCCCGACCAGGCTCCTCGGTTTCGTCGACCTGACCAAGCTGGTGCCGCCCGTCTCCGTGCCGCCGGCCGGGGTGGGCGACGGCACGGACGTCCCCCGCATGCTCACCAAGGTGCTGCGGCTGCCCGGGAGACCACCTCACGCGGTGGAGACCACCCTCACCTGGCACCCCAAGCTCAGTCCCACCCAGCAGGGCCCGCTCAAGACGACGGACAAAACGCAGCTGGACCTGCGCTGTGTCACGCTGATGAACCTCGACAGGAGCGGCCCACCGGTCACGGAGGTGCGCGGGGAGCTCAGTCACTTCACGCTGTCGTTCGCGGACGTGCTCGACGTCGAGTTCCAGCGCATCGCGTTCACCAGCAAGCCCGGCATGTCGACCGCGCTGGACGCCAAGGTCGGCAGGGTGGGGTTCTCCGGCCAGCTGAAGTTCCTCGACCGGCTGCGCGAGTACCTGCCGTCGGTGGCCAACGGTCCGCGGATCAACGTCGACCCACAAGGGATCGACGTCGGATACACCCTCGCGGTGCCCAGTGTGGGCCTGGGCGTGTTCCTCCTGCAGAACCTGGCTCTGTCGACGTCGGTGCACCTGCCTTTCGACGGCGCCCCCGTGGAGGCGACTTTCGCCGTGTCCTCGCGCGAACACCCCTTCCTGGTCGCGGCCTCCGTGTTCGGCGGGGGCGGCTTCGTGGCCGTGACCGTCAGTACCGGCCAGGTCATCAGGCTGGAGGGCCAGGTGGACTTCGGTGCAGCCGTGGCGCTGAACCTCGGCGTCGCCAGCGGCGCCGTCAGCGTGACCGCCAGCGTGTACATCAAGCTGGACAGGGGTGTCTCGTCCGTCGGCGGCTTCCTGCGGGCTTACGGCGAACTCGACGTCCTCGGCATCATCAACATCTCGGTCGAGTTCTACCTCGGCCTCGTGTTCCGCGCGCCCAAGACGCTGTACGGGGTGGCCTTCGTGACCGTCCGGGTCCGTGTGGCCTTCTTCTCGGAGTCGGTGACGATGAAGCTGGAACGCACCTTCTCCGGCGGCGACGATCCGTCGTTCGGCCAGGCGTTCCCCACCTCGCAGCCGTGGCGTGATCGTTGTGCCGCTTTCGCCCCGATGGAGGAGTCATGACGCTGGAGACCGTGGTGTGGACCCTGCTGCCGGACCCCACGGCTCCGGCCACCGCCGACGGACTGGCCCACCTTTCGCTCGTGTTCGGCCTGCAGCTTTTCGATGCACCGGCCATGGAAGCCGGCGAGCTCATTCCACTGACGGCATTTCCCAACGCCAAGTCCTGGCCCGACTTCTCCTTCAAGTTGAGTGTCAGGTTCAGGTCCGAGAGCGGGTCTTCGACGACCAGGCAGGCCACCGTCGAGCCGGTCGCCCAGCCCGCATTGTGGGGAACCCTCTTCGCCGGGTCCAAGGTCAGGCCCTTCGTCTTCGACCGCTCCGTGGCCACGGAGCCGCTGCAGTCCTACCCTGCCCGACTCGTGTCGCGTTCCCTCCGCGAGGAGTACGGCCGCATGTTCCCCCTCTCGGACAGCCCGTACCCCGAGGTCCTGCCCGCACTGACCCAGGGTGGGGACCTGCCGGGTGGTACGGACGGATGGAACTCCATCGACCGTCTCGTACGTCTGGTCGGTGCGGACGATCCGGCGCGGACCGCCGACGCACACGCGGCGTTGATCCGGCAGGGGGTGCTGCCCGACGACTTCCAGGACGACCCGCACGGCTGGATGCGTCTGGCCGGCTTCCACGAACCGTTCGTCCTTCCGGAGGACGAGGACCTGGAGGCGGGCGGCCCGGCGCTCAAGACTCCCGAGCGGGACTTCCACGGTCTCCTCGCGGCACTGGCCGACCATCCCGGACTGATGGAGCGGCTCGGGCTGATACGGCGGGTGACGGTGCCGCTGCCGCCCAACCTGGTGGAGGGAAAACCGATCGACATCCAGGCGGTGCCGCTGGAACATCCGTCCGTCAGAGTCGACCAGCCCTTCACCCGCTGCGTCCTGCGGCAGGGCCGCCTCCTCCTGGCACGGAGCAACGGAACCCAGGCCGCGCTGTACCTGCCGCTCGACGACACCGACACGTACGAGGTCGTCGACGTCGACGTCGACGCGGCGGCCCTCGGCCTTCAGGCCTACGCCGCCATGCTCGCCGGCCTGCCGCGCGACCGTGAGGCTCCGCGCCTGCTGGCGCCCGCCCTGCGCTCTGACGGGATTTGCGTGGTCGAGAGCGACCGCCAGATCGGCTTCCGCGAACAGCTGAAGAAGGCCGTCGACATGGACAAGGACCTGGAGCAGGCGACCAAACCCGGCGAAGCGATCACCCTGCACGCGGACAACGTGCTCCAGGGCTACCGGGTGGACGTCTTCGACCAGGCCTCCGGCCGCTGGTACCCCCTGTGCCGGCGCACCGGCCAGTACAGCGTGCGCGGGTACAGCGGAGCGCTGCCCATCGACGACGAGGGCACGATCTGCGATGCCCTGACCGGAGGCGTCGACGCTCATGGAAATACGGTGTTGCGCCTGCACCAGTACCTGTTCCGCTGGAGCGGCTGGAGCCCGGTGGCCGAGCTGACCGGCAAGATGATCGACACGTCGGAGCAGCTCCAGGAGCCGGGCCCCGCGCTCGATGCCACCCTCCCGTTCTCCTCGACGGTGCGGCCCACACCGGGCACCCTGCCGTCCCTGCGCTACGGCCGTACGTACCGCTTCCGGGCCCGCCTGGTCGACCTCGCCGGCCGCAGCGTGCCCTTCACGTCCCGGCCGACGGCCGGCGAGCCGGCCAGCACCCCGCTGCGCTACTCGCGCTACGAACCCGTGCCCGCGCCCGTGCTCGTGCCCCGGCGTCCGGTCACCCCCGGAGAGTCCTTGACGGTGCTCGTCGTCCGTACGGACAACTCGAACGCCGCGGCCCCCGCGCCCGGCCCGACCTGCGAGCGACACCTGCTGGCTCCCAAGGCCAGCGTGCAACTGCTGGAACGCCACGGTGTCCTCGACGTGGCCCGCGAGCACCGCCTCGATCCTGCGGTGTACTCGCTGCTCAGCCGCCTCGACTCGGGGGTGGTCGCGGGCACGCCGGACCCGGGCGCCGGCGGAACGCCGTACAAGGACGCCGACACCGTGCAGCTTCCATGGCCGCCCGACCCCCTGTCGAGGGGAGCGGCCCTGCACGGCCTGCCCGGGATGCCGGAGCTCCTGGCCTCCTGGCCGCAGGGCAGTGGATGGCACGAGCGCCTGCCGCTGCGGCTCGTCGTGGTGCCCGGCGCCATCGGAGCCGCACAGCAGGTCCCCGTCGTGGACTTGACGGCCCGGGTGATCCGCGTGACGGTGCCACCGGCCGCCACCCATACCGCGATGCTGAGCAGCATGCTGAACCGGGGCGATGAGGACCTGCTGGCGCTGTGGCGGTGGTACGCCGAATCCGACGGCCGGCCGGAGGACGAGCTCGACGAGCTGCGCGCCCGGATCGCCGCCGGACTGCTCGCCCAACTCACGCCCACGACGGAGCTGCGCCTGATCCACGCTGTGCGCTGTCCGGTCGCCGGCCCCGAGTTCGTGCAGGCGAGCGTGAAGCGCGGCCCCGGTGAGACCGTCTACGTCCTCGACGACCCCGGGATGACCCTCCACGAGGCGTCCACCCTGTCCGTGCACACAGAGGCGGAGTGGACCGAGTACATCGACGACCCGACGCAGGAGAAGCCGGCCGAGACGCTCGCGCGAGCGGTCCTGCACCAGGGCGACGAGGCGGTACGCGCCGACCGGGCCCACCGTCCCGTGACGTACGACGAGGACGACCCTTCCGAGCGGGCGGGCACCGTGACCGTGCCTTTCGAGGCGCGCCACGACGTGGGGGACACCCGCCACCGCACGATCCGCTTCACCCCGGTGGGCGTGTCGAGGTTCGTCTCGTACTTCACCCAGTCGCGCAAGGTGCGGCTCGTGGGCACACAGCCGGCTTCGGTTGCTGCCGCGTTCGTGCCGGGCACGGTCGTCGTACGGGCCTCCGTCGCGCCCGTCACGTCCTCCGGTACACCCGCCGATCCCGGGCCGACGTACACCTTCGGCCGTGACTTCGTCGTGGACGACGCGCACGGCACCGTCGCACGCCGCGACGCCAGTGGCATCCCGGACGGCGCCGAGGTCCTGATCGAGTTCACCGTTCCTCCGGTGACCCGGGCCGGGACCACCGTCACCCGCCACGTCCCGGCGACCGCGCGGCCGCCGGCGCCCGCGGTGCACTCGGTGGTGCCCGCCTTCCAGTGGGAGCGCGGGATGGTCGGTACGAAGCTGACCAGCACGCGGCTCGACGGTGTGGTCCGGGTCTATCTCCAACGGCCCTGGTACGCGTCGGGGGAGGGCGAGATGCTGGCCGTCCGCGTCCTCGGGCCGGGCGAGCAACCCGACGGCGCCTCGGCGAAGTGGGCCACCATGTGGGGCCGTGACCCCATCCGCCAGCCGGGCTCCGCACCGGTCATCGGCTACCCCCGGCCGGTCGACCTGCTCGGCGCCGTCGACGAGACGGTGCCCCAAGGCCACGCCATGGGCTACCCCGTGAAGTACGACGAGGGACGTCGCCTCTGGTACGCGGACGTGCGGTTCCAGGCCCAGAACGTCTACCAGCCCTTCGTACGGCTGCGGGTGGCCCGCCTGCAGCGGAACGCACTGCTCTCGCCGCAGGACCTGCGGCTCTCCGCCGGAGTCGACGCGGGATTCGTCCAGCTTCCGGCCCGCCGCCAGGCGTCGGTGTCCGTCGTGGGCAAGGACGCGACCGTGACCGTCACCGGCCCGCTTCCTCCGGCGGGCGCGGCCGGCATGACCACGCGCATGACGGTAGGGGTCCAGATCCGGGGCCTCAGTTCGATCGACGACCCCGCGCAATGGTCCACTGTCGGCACCGCCGAGGCCACGGTGACGCTGGCCCTCACGTCGGTGACCGGATCCATCGGGACATGGGAGGGCACGCTGAGGCTGCTTGCCGCTCCGTCGGAGGGGCGTCCGCAGCGGCTGCTGGTACAGGAGGTCGAGGAGATCCGCAGCGGCGCTCGGGGACTGATCCAGCGGGTGTCCTACCTTGACACGTTCACTGTCTGACCCTGGTTCACGCATCAGCATGGGCCCCGCACGCATCAGCATGGTTCGTCGATGGCTGCCCCTAGCAGTAGCCCGTGGGCACCCACGCCGAGGTCTCCGTTTCTCCGTAATAGCTGTACTTGCAGGACTCGCGTTCGAGCTTCCGGCCGTCGTCGCAGATCCATGTCCTCGTGCAGCACGGCACGAAGAGGCACTCGTTCATGCACACCTTCTGGCACTGCTCCCTGCATCGCGCCGGATTCCACTCGTGCGCGCAATGGTTCGAGCACTCCACACGGCACTCCTGCGGGCAGAAGGCCTCCGCCATGCCCGTCGACCAGTTCTCCCCGCACTTCGGCATCTCGTAATGGAACTCCGGGACCGTTCCTTTCGCAGGCATCGGAACCTCCTCAATCGTGGTCGTAGAAGCCGCTCAGCGGGCCGGTTCGGAAGGGGAACAGGTAGCTCACCTCGACCGGGACGAAGTACTTCTCCACCTCGTCCGTCTTACGGCTGGCGTAGGTGAAGACGACGTCCATGATCTGTCTGGGTCCTCCCAGGTTGGATGGTCGGACGTCGATCGAGGTGAGGGAGTAGTCGTCCATGAACCGCTCGAACGTCTTCCGGTAGATGGCGGGATAGCGGACCATCAGGTAGTTGAGCGCCCGGTCCGCGTCCGACGCGCCCACGTTCCCGGACACGTTCATCACCGTGTGCAGCAGGTCCCCCGCCGCCTTCTCGAACTGCTCCACGTCCATGGACTGGGGTCTGTCGATGGCCTGTATGAGGTATGGGATGGAGGCGGAGTAGAGCTGGTCCACGGTGACGACGGGCAGCTGGAGCCCGCCGCAGTGGCTCGGGGGCGCGAGCCCGCCCCGTACCCCGATGACTACGTCGAGGGCATCCGCCTGGTGCGAGGGCCGGATGGCTTCGGCCAGCAGGGCGAAGTCGGCCGGGTCCCGTGGGACCAGGATGTAGGTGTCCACGCCTTGTATCGAGAACACGTAGCACAGTTGCCGCGTCAGGTAGCGGTTTTCCGGTTGGTTGAGCACTTCACAGAGAGCCTCGCGGTCCGTCATCCATTCCGTATCCGTGCGCCTCATGCTCTGCGCCAGCTCCTTCTCCACGCCGGGGTCGCGAAATCGGAAGTCGAGACTGCCGATCGCGTAGACGAAGGACGGCGGCGCGGGCGCGGGCCGTGCGGACTGCTCGTCACGCTCGGTTTCGCATCGGCACCGCGCCGGGGTTGCCGATCCCGTTGTGGGGGTCTTGATGTCTTCGGCATCCATGGAGAAGCTCCTGAACTCCGGCGGGCGGCCGCCGGGCGGAGCGCGTGCGCGCTCCGCTGACTCAGTGTGTGCCGCCGTCTCGCCGACCCGTGAAAGTCATCCAGTGGTTCAGCCTTCTGGCCCGTTCCTCGCAACTGCGACACGGCCTGACACCCATTGCCAGGGTCACGTGCTTCACCACGTCGCCGAGGCCGATCTCGCCGTCGACGAAGCCGGGAAGCCTCATCCTGTGGGTGGGCCTGCGGACTTTGTCCGGCCGCGGGGTCTGGTGTCGTGGTTCTTCTCTCATCACGACCCACCATCCCTTCCGGGCGTCAGGAGGAGTGCTCCAAACGGGCGTCCCCTCCCAGCACACCCTTCTGCTCCCCACTGACCATCGTGCTCTCCCGTGCCACCACCCGCACCTCGACTTATCCGTAGGCCGGTTGGGCGCAGACCCGGTCGCGACGACGGGCTCGCGGCAGCCCCCCGCCCTATGATGTGGCTGTGGAAACCGAGACCGGTGTCTCGCGACCTGAGCGCAGGGACGGCACATGAATCCCTCTCCCTCACCTCCACGACAGTCCACTTTGCTGCTGCTCGACCGGTTCCGTCTGGAGTCCTGCGGCGAGCCCGTGCCCTTGTGCGGCAACGCGCAGCGGCTCCTGGCCTTCGTCGGGCTCCGGCGGCGGGTCCCCCGCTGCGTCGCCGCACGGACGCTGTGGCCGGAATCGACCGAGGCGCACGCCCGGGGAAGCCTGCGGACCGCGCTGTGGAAACTTCCGAGTCGCGCCCAAGGACTTGTCCGCTGCACGCAGGAGTCCCTCGCCCTCGCCGAGGGTGTCACTGTGGACGCGCGCGACCTCGCGCGGACGGCGCTCGACGTGGTCGGGGGCTGCGGGCCGCCGCGGGTCGAGCCTGTACTGATGGACCTCCTGGAGCAGGGCGATCTGCTGCCCGACTGGGACGAGGACTGGGTCGTCCTCGAACGGGAATGGTTGCGCCAGCTGCGCCTGCGCGCGCTCGACACGCTCTCGGAGAAGCTCGCGCGGCAGGGGCTGCCGGCCCTCGCCCTGGAGGCCGCCCTGGCGAGCATCCGCATTGAACCGCTTCGCGAGGATCCGCACCGTTCGGTCGTCTCGACGCACCTGGCCGAGGGCAATCTCGTCGAAGCCCTCCGGCACTACGAGTCCTTCCGCCACTTGCTCCGGGCGGAACTCGGGACCGAGCCTTCCGCCCAGTTCGCGCGCATGATCCCACTCGAATGGCGGTGCGCGGCGCGGCGTCGATGACGGCGCGATGACGGTGCAGTGACGGCGTCGAACGACGATTCGATGACGGGGGCTCGTCTCGTCGGAAGGAGCTTGGCGGTGAACGCCGTTCAGTACGCCCAGAGCAACCGAATCGTCGAGTTGATGCGGCAGCCGGTGGAACAGCGGGACGCCGAGTGGGTGAAGAAGGCACTGCAGCAGGCGGTCCTACTGGAACTCGCCACCCTCCCGCCTTACCTGTGCGGCCTGTGGTCGATCAACGGCACGAGCGGGGACGCCGGCCAGGTCTCCCACACCCTGCGTGAAATCGTGTTCGACGAGATGTCGCACCTCGGTATCGCCTGCAACCTGCTCACCACCGTCGGCGGCACTCCTCACCTCGCCGACGAGACGCTGGTTCCGCGTTACCCGGGCCCGCTGCCCGGCGGAGTACGGCCCAGACTGACGGTCTTCCTGAGCGGCCTGTCGAAGAAGTCGGTCGAGATGTACGCGAACATCGAGGAACCGGACAATCCGGCCCCGGGGGCGGCCGATCCCCCCTACACCTCGATCGGAGCCTTCTACACCGCGATCCTGAACGCCCTGTCCGCCGACCCGGGCCTGATCACCGGCCACCGGCAGGTGACCCGGGACATGTCGCACCACGGCTCGGGGAACAGCCTCGAGAAGCTCAAGACGCTCGACGCCGTCAAGGCGGCCATCAAGGTCATCAAGGAACAGGGCGAGGGAACGTCCGCGCCGCCCCCGGACCCGAACCAGGCGGTGGCGGCTTCGGGCGAGCTCCCCCACTACTACGCCTTCAGGGAGATCCTCGAAAAGTACTTCCCGGACCCGCCGGCACCGCAGCTGCCCATTCTCCCGATGGGAGAGGTGCCCGCAGGGGGTTGGCCACGGACCGGGGCCCCTGCCGACGTAATCAACCTCCTCGACAAGTCCAACCGCGCCTACAGCGACGTGCTGAGGCTCCTCGAGCAGGCGTGGCAGCAGGAGGACGAGGACGAGGCCACGGCACTTCTGGATGACGCTGTGCAGAGGATGTTCGCGCTGCGGTCACCCGCTCGGGAGCTGATGAATCGCGTGGTGCCCGGCGGCGGCAAGAACTACGGACCGGAGTTTCGCTACACGGCGCCGTGAAGCGCCCTTATCCACCCTATGAGAGGAACGATGGACCGCTCGACATCACCCTCCTCTCCCCACCTGCGGCTGATGGGTCAGTTCCGGCTGACGTACGGCGCCGAGGCGGTGAACCTGTGCGGGAACGCACAACGCCTGCTGGCTCTCGTGGGACTGCGCTCGTGCGTCAGCCGGACGGTCCTCGCGGGAACGCTGTGGCCGGAGGCCACGGAAGCGCGTGCCCGGGGCAGCCTGCGCAGCACACTGTGCAAGCTTCCCCATGGCGACCGGGCACTGGTCATCTGCTGCAGGAACACGGTCTCGCTCGTCGACTCCGTGACCGTGGACGCCTGCGTGCTCGCCGACACGGCGCTGCGCGTGGTGCGGGCGCCGAGGGCACTGGGGGTGGTCGGCGCCGAGGCGGTGCCAGCGGTCCTGTTCGGCGACGGGGAACTGCTGCCCGGCTGGGACGAGGACTGGGTGCTGCTCGAGCGTGAACGGCTGCGGCAGTTGCGCCTGCACGCCCTCGACGCGCTGGCAAACGGCCTGGCCCGGGCAGGCCAGCACGCACTCGCCCTCGAGACCGCCCTGACGAGCGTGCGGACGGAACCGTTGCGGGAAAGCGCGCACCGAGCGGTCGTGGCAGCGCATCTGGCGGAGGGGAACGTGCACGAGGCGGTGCGTCATTACGTCGCCTTCCAGCGCCTGCTGCACGAGGAGTTGGGCGTACTTCCCTCGGCCTTGTTCGCCCGCCTGCTCCAGTCGGGCGGTGAGCGCCGGCACACGCCTTCTCCACTTCGTGACAAGCGCGGCCGAACACTTCAGACCCGCCGTACCGCCTCAGTCGTCGGAACGGACGGGCCGCGGCCTCCCTGAAGAGGGCCAGCGAACATGCCGCGATCCGGGAAATCCGCGTACTCCACCCAGTCGGCCAGATCTGGATCTGCAAAGGTCGCCATGCCGTGAAGCTCCATGCCGACGGTGGCAACTCCCACGAGCTAGTGCCGCATCAAGCAACGTTCGCCCCGTCCTGGCGGACGGGGCGGCGGCAGGTAGCTGTCGGCCGCGGTCCGCGTAGTCTCGCGGGATGCACTCTCATCTGAGCTTCGAGAACCCTCCTGCGCTGCCTCACGAGGTGGTGGTCGAGACGATGGAGCGGGCTCTGCGCGACCGCTCGGCGGAGGGCGAGGCGGCGGGCGTCCTGGTCGGGACCGCGTTGAACGATCACGACGCGGAGTTCATCGAGCACTGGTGCATGCAGATCGGGACGCGGGCCACGTCGGGCAGTCCGTTGCTCGGGCTGGCCGGCCTGTGCTTGGGACACACCGCTCGACGCTTCGGACGCCTTAGCGATGAAGCCCTCGTGGTGGTGCAGTCGCTGGCGACGCGGGCCGAGGCCGACCCGTCGGACGTGGACGGTCGGGCCGTCGACGGATATGACGACGTCCGGAGCTTCCTGCACCTGTGGTGAAGGTCGTTGCCGCCGTGGCAGGTCAGGCTGCGTTGGCCCTGCTCACCAGGGCTCTGAGGCGCTTGTCTGCGGCGTTCTTGTTCCGCCAGATGATGTAGCGGCGGATCATGCTGCCCTGGGCGTTGTGACTGGGGTGGTCGGTGCCGTCGAGGGCGAAGTAGCGCAGGGCGGTGAACTGGGCCTCGATTCGGTTGAGCCAGGAGGACGCAGCGGGGCACCCAATGTGGGCGCGCCATTGACCTGCCCGCCGCCGGCCGCCGAAACGTCCGGGTGCCCGATGTGGCCGTGCGACTCGCCAGAAGCCGCTCACCTGGCCGAACATCCTTGCGGAAGAGAATGAGCCGTGGGCATGTCGGCCCCGTTCGTCGGACCAACGTCTGTCCGGCTGCAGCACCTGAAGGAGGTCCCCCACCTTGGAACCGATCGCACTGCGCGATGACATCCTTGCCGCCCTGGAGCCCATCACCGGACTGGAGGGCCGGGCCACCGAAGGCGGCGCGGGAGACGGGTTGCTCTACGGCCTCGTCACCCGCACCGGCAGCGGCGGAGAGGCATGGTGGCAGATTTCAGTACGGACCACGCCCGAGTCCCGGCCGAGAGTCCCTGAACTCGATCCCGCGCCCTCCCTGCCGGCCTCCGGGCCGGTCCGCGTCGGCGACATCGAGCTGCTTCTCGCCCACGCCGCCATGACGGCCGCGCCGTCACCGCCGCGCGCTACAGCACGCGCGAGAACCCGCCCGCGCTCAAGTACGCGTGCACGCCGAGTTCGAGGACGAGACGGCCGCCTTCCGCCAACTCCAGTGGGCGCTCCGGCCCGGCGAGGAGCGCCGGGACCACACCCGAGCCCTCCCTCGACGGAGCATGGGGCGGATCGCATCCTCGCCGAATGACCAGCGCACAGCCGCCACCGACGCCCCACGCCCGACGAAGCACGACACGATGACGAACTCCAGGAACTCCGGGCCTAGGTGAAGAACCTCAAACGCGAGCGAACCCAGCTCCAAGGCAGACTCGATGCCTCCGCCACGGTCATCGCCGCCCCTCCATCACCACAACCGCGCGACCGCCGGACAGCCTGCCCGCCCGCCTCGCCCAGGCCCGCCGCGAGGAGCGGTGGCGGTCTGGTCGTCAGCGCTTACGCGGAGGCATCCCGCCGGTGACCTCAACGGGCTCGCCCGCGGCGTGGAGGGTCCGCAGGAAGCGGCGACGCTGGCGTTCGGCGCCCGGCTTGATGATGACCGGCTGGCGGGATCCGTCGCACTCGACGAGCTCGCCGTTCAGCCGGCGCTTGTGGTCCATGACCGTGCCGGTCGTCCGGAGGTAGGTCACGTGCGGTGAGAGACAGACGGAGCAGCAAAGGGGTAGGCGCTCATGCCGTGAGCGTACGTGCGCGGGAGGCGGCCGGGAGGCGCTTCGCGAAGACCGGGAGGAGGGCGAGATACGGTCCCGCGGCTTTCGGCCCCGGCCTACACATCGGGCGTGGAGCGGAGCACCTTGTCCATGGCGTTCGCGAGCAGCCTGTCCACCGTCTCCATGGGCGCCTCACCGTTGGCCTTGGCGAGGTGGCTGATGCGGGCGCAGCCGTCGGCCATGTCCGTGAAGAAGTCGAGTTCCTGGGGTGCGCTCGTGCCGCCGGGACTTCGATGCCTCGGGGCCGACATCGAACGGGACTGGGTGGCCCGCACGGCGTGCTGGAGCCGTGTGGAACGCGTCCTGCTCACGCACGACCAGGTCCGCGCCTACAAGTTGCCCGCGGCTGCGGGGAAGGCCGAACATCCGCGATGGGCCGGGCTCGCCCGCCGGTACGGGTTCGACCCTGGCCAGCCTGTCCAGTGGGAGGTCGAGGCGCTCTGCCCCACCGAGCTCCAGCGTTTGGTCCTCGCCGCTGTTGCTCCCACGTCGACCAGGCCGTGCTCGACGACCGCATCGCGGACGAGGATCTTCAGTGAACCGGCTCCGCGCGTTTACCGGGGGGCCAGCCGACCGCCCGAGTGGTGGCTGACCACCGTCAGCCCCGAGAGCGGCGCTGACGGTGGGGGCGGCGGCGCCCCGGCGAGGGATCCGGAGCGGCCTCCGGTGAGGAGAATCCGCCGGGCACTGCGGCGCGCTGGACCGGCTGCTGCACGGCCGGGGCCGCGGTGGTGGGGAGTGCGGGCGCGGCCGTGGCCAGGATGGTGATGTGGGTGATGTTCCGGGCGCAGGCTTGGCAGACCTCGGCGAGGGTCCAGACCTGGCCGATGGCCGGGTTGTGGACGAGGACCAGCAGGCTGGTGCCGGCGCAGTGTACGCGGGATTCGTGGAGGGCACACCCTGCGCTGCCGCAGCTGCAGGCGGCGTTGGGGCGGGCGCCGGCGGGGCGGCCGTGGGCTTTGGCGTGCTCTGCGGCGAAGCGGCGCATGCTCGCGGCGTCCTTCGAGCGGGGCGGCATCCGGCACGCGGTGGTGCTGCAGGTGACGGACACGGTGTGGTCGGGGTGGCCGGTGAGGCGGACCGTCCAGGTCCGCCCCGGCACGCGTGCTCCGGGCGTCAGGGTCAAGTCGGGTCCCGTTGTCGTGCTGGTCGTGGCTGGCGGTCCTGCCGGCTCGTCAGAGAGCCGGGTGCGCCGTGTCGCCGGGGGCGGCTTGTCGGCGGTGCGGGGCGCTCAGAGCGCGCGCAGGACGGCGACCACCTTGCCGAGAATAACGGCGTCGTCGCCGGGGATCGGCTGGTACGCCGGGTTGTGCGGCATGAGCCAGACCCGGCCGTTCTCGCGGCGCAGGCGTTTGACCGTGGCCTGGCCGTCCAGCATGGCCGCCACGATGTCGCCGTGATCCGCGGTGTCAGCCTTCCTCACGGCGACGATGTCGCCCTCGCCCATGGCGGCGTCGATCATGCTGTCGCCGACGACCGGAAACCGACGGGTTCGCCGAATCTTGGAGGGCCCCCTGCGGCGAACCGGCGGCGATTCGGCCTTTACGACCTTGGGCGTGGCGTGGGCTCGCTCGCGAACCTGCACTGCAGAACAGCCAGAGCTGGAGTGGATCCGACAGGCCGAGGAGGATAACCGAAGCCCATGAAGGGCTTCGCCGGCCTCCTCCGCCAGCACCTCGACGTGGTGACCACCGGTCTGACCCTCCCCTGGAGATCCGGGGTCGTTGTTGGACACGCAAACCGGGTGAAGGCGCTCAAGCGAGCCATGTGCGAGGGTCTCGTTCGAACTTCCTCCGAGCCCGCATTCTCAGCCGACCATGAGTATCACGGAACTGCGGGAGCCCTTTTCAGGCGCTTGCGCCAAGAAATAGGGCGGCCAGACGTGGAAGCCGACGGCTCATCTCCCTTTTGTCGTCGAAGTCGAAATCCTCGCCCATACAACTGCGTTGTCGCTCTCTGTATTAACCCCACGGAAACTGCGCCAGGCTTCATAGAAGGCATCCGCATCACCCGTGATCCGTTCGAACGCCCCGCTGGCCACATAGTTCACGTCCTCATAGAACAGCACCTCGGAACGGTCTCGGACCTTCGCAGTCTGCACCACATCAGGGTGCGCAGCGAGGCTGTCGGGGGCAGCGGCCACGCGCTGGTACCACTGACAGCCCAAGGCGATCACACCGGCGCGGAAGTCCATGAAACTGTCGTCGGAGCACCCGCCCCCGATGAGATAAGCGGCCGCCCACACATCCCAGCGATACAGGGCGTCGTGCAGCTCGTCGAAACGTTCCGCGTACTCCAGAATCTCCTGCCGCGGCCTCTCCGCGAGCTGCTTGACGAGAACCTCGTCAAAGGGCTCACCCGTTGCGACAGCCCCAGCTTGCGCGGCTTCGATGACGTGCCAGAACGTGTCAATCTTCATGCCCGCGTACTCTGCCACGCCCCTATGACAGTCGATCCTGCACCCTGCCGACCCCTGGCTGTTTCGCGGAACTGCGGACAGAGCCCTCAAGAGGGCCATGTGGGCGGGCCTCCTTCCAACTGCTCCGGATACGCATCCTGACCCGCCCGTGATCTTCACAGGCCTCTAGCCGAGCAGCGTCAGGAGAGCTGCCAGAGCTTAGGTTCTGTCTCTTTGGTCAGGTCGTGCCCAGATGAGGATGGCGGCGAGGTGGAGTGCGGCCTGGTAGGCGATGGCGAGTTTGTCGCATCGGGTGGCCAGGCCGCGCCACTGCTTGAGCTTGTTGATGCCCCTCCCGACGGCACACGCCCGGCGTGTTCTCACGTCGATGCCCGCTGGTCCCGGCAGTTCTGGCAGAGCGGGTTGCCTCCGTGTCCGTACCTGCAGCAGGGCTGGTGGCAGCGGGCACACGGCCCGGTCTGGGAAGGTGCCCAGGTCACGGGCACGGGACGCGGCGGAGCGGGTGTGGCCACGTTCGTCGGGCGGCGGCAGAAGGTGACCGCCAATGCCCCAAACGACCACGCCCGCCCGCCTCGTACCCCTTCGCCAGACGACAATTCCCGTCCGAGCCGTAGGCTCAGCACATGCCGACCGAAGACAGCCCGCAGAGCACCGCCAAGCACTGGCAGGAGTGCACAGACGTGTACGACTTCCTGGAGCAGATCCGCCTCCGCCCCGGCATGTGGCTGCCCGGTGGTTCGTTGCTCCACCTGCAGTCGATCCTCGTCGGCTACCGAGCCGCACTGGGCGTGCACTCCGTCGACGAGCCCTTCGCCTTCTGGCCCGACGACCACTTCACCCAGTGGCTGCGTGAGCACCACGGCATGTCCAGCTCCCTTGGCTGGGCCGCGGAGATCGAACGCAACACCCCGGACGGCTCCACTCCGATCGAGGAGTTCTTCCGACTGCTGGACGACTACCACCGTCACGCAGCCTTGAAGCCGACGCCGAACACCTCAAAGGCCCGCTTCCCGGGCATCGAGTACATGGGCAACACGTTCGTCACCCTCTTCTGGCGCCAGCGGCTCCTCAACAAGGCTGTGCAGCGTCTCGAAGACCGTGACTTCCGCGTCGTCCGGCTGGCAGCGGGCCAGTGGAGCACGGAGCAGGACATGCACCGTGCCATAGCTGCCGCCTTGCAATTCCCCGACTACTACGGCCACAACCTTCACGCACTCAACGACTGCCTCGGCGATGTGGCCTGCTACGGCCCTTACGACGACTCAACGGACGGCGCGGGACTGGTCCTCACCTTCACCGACTACGACCGATTCACAGCCGCCTGCCCCCAAGCGGCGCAAGCCGTACTCGACATCATCGCCGACCAAGCCCGTCACGCAGCCGTACTTCAGCGCAGGCTGATCTGCCTGGTCCACAGCAACGACCCCGACATTCGATTCAACCCGGTCGGTGCCATGCCCGTCATGTGGAACAGCGACGAATGGCTGGACGCCAACCGCCGAGGCTAGGCAGGCGATCTTCATCCCTCTGCTGCAGCCTCCCAGGCGGCGGTGACACATCCCTCCTCCCAGTGCCACCATCACATTGCCTCACCGTGTTACAACAGCTTGCGGACCCGCGGCAGGTCCGCCTCAGGTGGGATACCCAAGGCCACCATCCGGTACCCGCTCGATCCCCTCGCCGGTCGCGCCGAGGCGGTGAAAGACCTCCAGCACGCTCTGCCGGGCTGCAGCGGAGCCATCGTCCTTCAGCACGATCAGCCGGATCGTGCAGTTCTGAGACGGACGGACTGTCTCCCCGGCCCAGAGAACACCGTCGCCATCGCGATCCGCCTTGATGACGTCCCCGCTGGCGACGCCACGGACGAACCATGGGTGTTGCCAGCCGTACGGTGCCGTTGCGGAGGTCCACCGCCCAGGCTCTCGACACTCGCCGGCGGCCAGCCGTCCTCATCTATGTCCATCCGGAAATGGACCTTCAGGTGGTCGCTGCTGATGTTCGTCACCGCGCCATCATCCACGCCACATGCAGGCGCCCGAACACGGGAGTGTGGAGAGGGGACGTCACCGGATCGGGACGGTGGCGCAGGTGAACATCGTGTCCTCGAGCAGCGTCGGAGTAATGGCGACGCCGGTCAGGTGCTCAGCGCCTCCAGCAGGGCGCGCCGCTCAGCGTAGGGGCGTTGCAGCAGCTCCTCGCCATCCAGCTGCAAGACGTCGAACGCGACGAAGTAGGCCGGCCAACGGGCAGCCAGGGCCCGGGCGCCGCGGGCGCGGGCCGCGGTTAAACCCCACCACGGACCACTCCCCACAGCACTCCCCCATGCGAGCTTCGTCAGTTGGCCCGTACGGGCGCCCACAGGCTGACGCTCCACACGTCCCCGTGTCCCGCGTGGTAGCCCCTTTCCTCCTCATCGTCGTCCACAACGAGAACCGAGACGCCGGACGCCTCCGCCCGGTACTCCACGAAGCCGCCCTGGTCGGTGACGGTGAACTCGGGGACCGCAGAGACGTCGGAAAGCGCCTTCCGTACGTCTGCCCAGGCGGTGTACGGGGTGAACTCGACCCCGGTGCTGTCGCCCCACCGCGCCGCCATCTCCGGGGCGTTCGCGAGCCGGTGCAGCTCGATCGATGCGCCGGACATCACCCACTGCTTCCCGGGGTTGAAGTAGAACTCCACGAACCCGTAGTCGCGGCGCAGCGAGGTGCCGCCCTCGCCGACGACATCGACGCAGCGGTGCCGCAGGGCGCGGTCGACCTCGTCGAGGGTGGAACCGATGCCGATGCCGTGCAGGCGCCCGGTAGTGATGAAGGTGGCGAGGGATTCGATGCCGGTCACGGCCAATTCTCCAGTTTGTCGATCAGGGCCTGCATCTCCGAGGAACGGTTATGCGAATTGCCCCAGTTGTGGGTGTCCATGTGTTCCTTGGCCGACTTGGCCCTGGCCAGGAGGTCGGCACGCAGCTTGGGGTCGTTGTTCACCGCGTCCACGGCCTGCTGGACGCTCTTGTCCGACGCCCAGCCGTCCTCCAGCCGAATGGGGGCACCCTGGATGTTGCCGTCCTTGTCCACAGTGATGCTGACCTCGTGCTCCTTCCCCTTCTTCAGCGGGATGTGGATGTGCGCGCCCTTAGTTGCCCAGTCGGAGGCGACCGGGGACACCCGGATCTTGCACGGCTTCAGGCCGAGAGGGTCGGACCAGGTGTGCGGGTTGTGTACGTACGTCGTCGGATTGGGGGCGGGGTCGAGTCCAAGGGGGTCGTTGCTGAGATAGCGGGCCGTCTCGGATCGTAGTGTCGGTGAAGGTTGTAGTGGAGTCCGGTTTCGGGGTCGAAGTACTGGCCGGGGAAACGCAGCGGCGTGTACGCCGTGCTCCCGCTCGCCCACGTAGTCGTACCCCACAGCGTGCTGCGGGTGTACCAGGCGAGGTCCCCGGACTCGTCGACGAGTTCGGTGGGCGCGCCAACGAGGTCGGTCACCATCGCGTAGAACCGTGCATCGACGGCCTCCTGCAGCGCCTCCCCGCCGAGCCTGCGCTCGACCTGCGCGACGGGGCGCAGGCCCAGGTGGTCCCAGGTGAGCGCGACGGGCTGGGGCAGGGCGGCACCATGGCTGACCTGTTCACACAGCGTGGCGCCGTCCCAGGTCAAGAGGGTCTCCTCGAGGACGCCACGGCCGTCATCGGCGATCCGCTGCTTGGCAGTGCGGCGGCCGAGAGGATCGTAGCGGTAGCGCCACACCGTGCCGTCCGGCGTGATCGTGGAGGTCAACCGGTCCTCCGAGTCCCAGATGTAGTGCCAGGTGTCCGGCTTGCGCGACAGCCGCGTCTTCTGCCGCAGGACGGTGCGGCCCTGCACGTCGTGCTCATAGCGGACGTCACCGGCCCGGGTGATGCGGGTGCCCTCGAATGCGCGCGGGCCGGTCGCCTCTTGCCCGGGGTGGCTTGCCGGCCAAGCCGCAGCGGTCTGGTTGCCTGCACTGTCATACGCGTACTTCTCCGACCAGCCGGGGGCTTGCACGGCGGTGACACGGCCCATCGCGTCAAGGTCGAAGCGGCGTGCCCCGGAGAGCCGGTCCTCGACGGCGGCCAGGTGCCCGTCTGCGTGGTAGGAGTACGCCCGGCGCTGCAGAGTACGGCCACGACCCGAGATTTGCTGTTCGGCGAGGCGTCCGGTTACGTCGAAGGTGTTGGCAAGGGCCGGATGAGCTCGCGGCCGACCGTGTCGCGCTCGAAGGAGAGCCTGCGGCCGCAGGCAGTCAATTCGGCGGGGCGGCCGGCGGCGTCGTAGGTTCGCGTGGTGACAGCGCCGCTGGGCGTCGTCCGCCCTGTGAGCCGGCCGAGTTCGTCGTAGTCGTAGGTCAGCTCGCGGCCGTCGACCGACTCTGACTTCAGCCGTCCGTAGCGGTCCCGCAGCCGTACCAGCTTGACGTCGGCGTTCACCGCCACCGCGAGTTCGTCGAAGACGTCGTACTCGTAGGTGGTAACGGCACCCTCGCTGTCCTTGCGGAGGACCTGACCGAGTGCGTTGCGTTCGAAGCGGGTCGTCTGACCGAGCCCGTTCACCCGCTCGTTCAGCCGTCCGGCGGCGTCGTACCGGTAGTGCAGCGAGCGGTTGTCGAAGTCGGTCTCGGACATGATCCGACCGGTCGCGTCGTAAGCGTACTCCCATGTCAGGCCCTGCGGATTGGTGACGCTAGTGAGCTGCAGGTTGACGTTGTGCCGGAATTCGTACCGCGCCCCGTCCGGGTCGGTCCGGGACGCCAGCAGGTCAAAGTCCGTGTACTCGTACTCAGTGGTCCGGCCCAGGGCGTCCGTGTCGGTCCGGCAATTGCCTTCGCCGTCGTACGTCCACGTCCGACGCGCGCCGTCAGGTTCGGTGCATGCCGAGACCAGGCTCTCGACCGTCCACTCGAAGCGGGTGACCGCTCCCAGCGGATCGGTGATGACAGTCGGCCTCCCGAAGGCGTCGCGTTCGTAGCGTGTGACGGCCCCCAGTGGGTCGGTGATCTCGATCGGCAGGCCCGCAGCGTTGCACCGCAGGGTCGTGGTGGCGCCGAGCGCGTCGGTCACCGAGGTGAGGTGTCCCGCTTCGTCGTAGCTGGTTCTCGGCGGTCCATCGCTCATGGCCTGACGGCTTGTGGAGTCCGCAGCGTCCTCAGCCCCGCCGGAAGGCTCCGGCTCGCGGTGGCTCACAGCATGGCCTTGTGGTGATCGTCTGGATCGGTGCTGGAGCGACGGGCGGCCCCCGCCATGGTGGTGATCCCGATCCGCACGTCTGCGGCAAGCAACCGTCGGCAGCAGCGCACCGCGTCGGGTCCGAAGACGCGGATGGCCAGAGTGGTCTCCAGGACCGCCAACCACGGAGCAGCGTCTCGCTGCACGTGCCGCTCCCAGGGGATGTCGTCGAAGGCGCCGCACCCCGCCTTCCGCGGCGCCGGAGGTGGTGTCGCCTCCACCCCTATACCGGTTGGAGGGCCCCTGAATGTGCAGGCCAAAAACGATCACTTCCGAAGCTCCAACCGAAACCTTCCGCACTTTCGTGATCCCCTGGCCCAGACCTGCGTGCTGGCCAACGGGTCGCGTCGCGGGCTCGCGGTTGACTCTTCAGCAGGTCCGCAAGGCCGCCGCATCGGGGGCCGCATGCTGTCCGAGCCGGAGCTACGCGACGATGCCGTGGGTCTTCCGCGAGCATTCGGCCGGGTGTCCGGGAGTGTCTGATCAGGGCTTTGACCTGGGGTGGGCTGGCCTCGGACTGTCCCGGACTGTCCCGGACGGTCCCGGACGCCTTGATCCGTTGTGGGGAGGTCGGTGGCTCGCGACGCTTCTCGTACCGCTCCGCAGCCGTTCGACGGCGCCGGGTGCGGGGCCTTCCTCCAGCAGTCCAGGACGCCGGAGCAAAGCCGGAACTCGAAGCTGCGGGGGGGATGGACTTGCCCGGCGCCCCACTCACCCTGTCCCAGGAGGAACCCTGTGAAGGTCCCTGTGCGTAAGGTCAGTTCCCATCGAGGCAAAGGCACTGGCTGGTGGCTGGCCCGTGAGCCCCGTCGCTGGCCGGCGTCCTTGCGGATGGCTCTGGCGGCCGTCATCGCCGCGATCGGCTTCGCCTTGATCGGGCCGACGGCGACGGCGACGGCCGCGCCGCCCACGCCGAATCCGACCTCGGATTCCCCCGATCGTGAGCCCAGCCGCTGGGACAAGATGCTGAACAAGGCGAAGTGGCAGATGTACGAGTGGTCCGTCGCAGACGCGCTGGACCCCCACGACCCGTACTACAAGTGGAAGCTGCTCCGGCAGATCGGCACCGCGCGCGGCCTTGAGTGGTGGAAGACGGGCAAGACCAGCTTCTCGATCGCCGATGTGCCGGATTTCGTGCAGGACGGGGAGGCATTCCTCCGGCGGTCGCAGGACACTCCCGACGGGGTGCGCCGGCAGGTCACCGAGACCGGGGACAAGCTCCACGATCTGAACCAGAAGATCAAACATGCCCAGACGCCCGCCGAGCGGGAAGAGGCGGAGAACCAGCGGAGGGTGGTCCGCCGGCAGTACAAGTACCTGTCCGGGAAGCTCCGGAATCTCAAGGAGACCCGGCCGGAGGCGCAGAGCGTCGCGGAGAGGATCCAGGGCCTCGACACGAAGATCAGCAACCTCAGGAACAAGATCAGCATCCTTGAGGAGGAGACGAAGAAGTCCCGCCCGGACCGCCGGGAGAAGCTGCAGCAACTGAAGAGGGCCCGTACGGACCTGGCCCAGGCCGACGCCGACCGCCGCCGGCTCCAGGGACCGCCGGACGACGACGGCGGCACCGGCGGGACACGTACGACACCGCGCGGCCCGAAGCAGCCTCCGAAGGGACCGGTCTCCACCGGCCCGACCACCACCTCGACCATGCCGAAGGGAACCACGCAAACCAAGGGGACCACCCCCGCGGGCCCGACGGCCGTGCCGCAGGGGACCAAGGGCACCACCGCAACCGGCCCCAGGGCGTCCTGGAAGGGGTGGACCGGATGGAGCGGTCCCAAGACGCCCAAGACCGGGTTCCGGGGCAGCACGGGCACCGGCATCGGCACTGAAATCGCCGAGATCATCGGCGAGGACATCGGCGAGGACTACGCGGCCCATCTGGACCGCGAGCACCGGGAGCTGCTGGAGAAGGCACGCAAGGACCCGGCGCTGGCGAAGCGGATCATCGACGACTACCACGAGATCAAGGACAACAACGAAATCGAGGTCCTCCTCCGCGCCTTCGACACGTCCAAGGGATTCACACAGGGCGCCACCCGCGAGATCGCCCCTGAGCTGATCAAGTCCCAAAAGGCGCTAGACACCGCGAAAGCGACCGCGGCCAAGTCCAACGCCGACACGCTCTACCGGCAGGCCCGCACCGAATGCGGCGGATACGACACCTGCGTCACCGACCGGACCGACAAGCTGCGCAAGCAGAACACGAAAGCCATCGCGGACTCCACGAAGAAGGCAAACAAGTCCAACGCCGACCCGCTCTACCGGCAGGCCCGCACCGAGTGCGGCGGGTACGACACCTGCGTCACCGACCGGGTCTCCAAGCTCCGGACCCAGGAGAAGGCAACCACCGCCACGACCAAGACGCGTACCGAGCAGCCCAAGCAGCCTCAGAAGAAGACGCACACCGCGGAATACCGGGGCAACGGGGGCGTCAGGGCCACAGCTGCCTGAGCCTGCGCATCGACACTGAGCGTAGACATCCCAGCCCTGGATTCGGTTCGTTGTCAGTGGCCAAGCGGGGTCGCCTGGGCAGCGCGGAGCTGCCCAGGCGACCCCGGCACTCCGCGGCACCCCCGACCGCAGGGCCACGCCGAGCAGCCCTCGGCCCGGATCACGAATGTCCGAGATCACCTTGGTCAGGCGGGCTGGCTACGTCAGTGAGAACGAAGAACGGTTGTAGCTGCCTTCCAAGAACGCTCGGCCGACACTAATTACGGACGGTGAGTTCTACGAACGCTGCGGCGTGTCGGCAGCTGCCGGCAGTCGTGACCGGTTCCGGTTGCCGCCTTCAGGTGCAGCAGTCGTGGCGGGCGAGTACGTCGCGGCGGGCCGGGCTGGGCCCGAGGGGCACCCGGTCATCAGCAGCACCCCTTGTCGTCGACGTCGACGCAGGTGCGGTCGGAGGCGACGGCCACGACGGCGTTGCGCAGGTCGTCCAGGGCGTGGCCAAGGCGGGGGTCGGCCAGCTCGTAGCGGGTACGGCGGCCGTCGGGGACGGTGACGACCAGACCGCAGTCGCGCAGGCACGCCAGGTGGTTCGACAGCCTGGTGCGGGAGATCCCCAGCGTGTCGGCGAGGTCGGAGGGATAGGCCGGGGCCTCGCGCAGCACGAGCAGCAGGCGACAGCGGATCGGGTCGGCCAGCGCCCGGCCGAAGCGGGTCAGGGCGTCGAGGTCGGTCGCGAGGGTCAGCATGGACAAGACGATACATGGATGCTTGAATCCAAGAAACCCTGAACTGTTGGAGGTCTTCCGTGTCCCGCCGCGCCCCCATGCCACGCCCCCTGCGTGAGGCATTCACCGCCGAGATGTCCGCAGCCCGCGCGCCGGGAGTGACGGCAGAGCGATGGCGGGCCGCCGAGCGGGCCCACATCCTGTCCCAGCCCTGGCCATGGCCCCACACCCGCACCCACGGCCTGATGCTCCGCCTGGCCCTGCGCGACCGCGACCTGCACGAGGTCCTCGGCCAGCTGGTGCGCCTGGTCGTGGCCGCTCCCGGCTCAGCGGCCGGGAAGTATCCAGACGGCAACACCGGCCGCACCCGGGCCGGACTCACCACCCCCATGCCGATCCCCGACGACCTCGCTGCCCTGCTCCGGGAGGCAGGCGTCGCACTGAGGCCGTAGAACTCGGTCGATGCAGCCGCCCGCACGGAAGCAAGCACCCCGGCGTAGGCCGATGTGTGGGGCCCTCTCCTCCAGCAGGCGTCCCTGCTCAGTGCTGGCCAGGTCTGGCCGAGGTGCGAAGCGAGGGCGACTGGCGGAAGGAAAACTGCTGCCCCGGCCGCTGCACGCGTTCGACTCGGGCCCCGGCGCCACTGCACGACGCATTCCCGCCGCGCGGCCGCCTGCGCGATGCCCCCGTCCGCTCGGGACGCCCTCCCCGCGGCACGGTGCGCTTCGACGCCGAGGCGGTAGCCCTCTGGCGGAGCAGGTCGCTGCGCCGGTACGACGGAAGCAGCCTGATGCGGTACCGGGTCGGCGACTGGGCCGGCCTTCACGGGCGCGGGCGCCAGGACGTGCACGGTCTGGACGCTTCCGCCGACGGCCGGGGCGACCAACGAGCGGGTGCGGGGCGCATGCGCTTGGCGAGGCGGGTCCAGTCGTCGTCGGTCCTGCTGCCGGAGCGCATGTGGGTCAGGGCGACACGAACCTCGGCGGCGAGGAGGCGGAGGGTGACGACGGTGCGGTGGGACTCGAGGTGAAGAGGGCTGTGGGCAGGTTCTGCTTGATGCTGGCCACACGCGCAGGAGGTCCAGGCTGAGGGTGGAGGTGCCCATGGAGGGGCGGTCGGCGATGACGATGAGCTGGCCTGGGTAGTGGCCGCCGGTGAGGGTGCCGAGGTCGTGGAAGCCGGTGGAGATGCCGGCGATGTCGCCGGCGCTGCAGTGGCTGGCCAGCCACACCGGCTGGCCGCTCACCCTCGACAACGTCAACGACCCCGCGGACATCGCCCCCGTGATCGCACGCGCCGCCGACGGCCCGCTTCCTGATCACCAGCCGGCTCGCCACCGCCTGGAGCGACGCCACCAAGGTGGTCCGCCTCGACGTCCTCGAACCAAAAGAATCCCTCGCCCTGCTCACCCGTATCGCCACCCACGCAAGTCCCGGACGAGACCTGGACGGTGCCGTCGAACTGTGCACCGAACTCGGCCACCTTCCCCTCGGCATCGAACAGGCCGCCTGCACGACGGTCGCACGAGTTCCTTCGACATTCGCCCTCGATGACCAGGCGCAGAGGGCTCGGCGCATCACCGCGCCGGGGCGACCTCGTCAGCAGCGGTAGCCGTTGGGGACCTGGAGGAGAGCCACGAAGATCCATACCATGACCGCGGCGCCGGCCGTGCCACCCAGGAGGGCGACTGTGAGGTTCCAGCGTCCTACGTACCCGATGAGCATCCCCCACCACACCGCTGCCGCGATCGCGAGCAGTGCTCCGTAGAAGGTCAGCGCGAGGCCGTTGGCCGCGCCGTTCACCCCTACATCGCACGCCCGCCACGCGGCTGCCAGCAGCACCGACCCGAGCACGCCGGTGGCCAGGCTGGCCACGGGGGCGACTGCACAGCCCCACTGCCCCCGCGTCACTTCCGGGTCCTGATCTGCGGGACGTTCTCGCCATTGCGCTGTGCTTGCTCCATCTGGTCTATCGCGTCGTTGATTCCTTGCCGGAGCTGTTCCTCGGTCAGGTTGTCGCCGTACTTGTCGTAGAGGTCCATGCCGACGCGCATCGTTATCTGATCCCCTTGGTCGTCATCCCCGGTGAGCACCGTTTCTCCAAGGGAGGCGCCTTTGATCAAGGTGTCCGCGTCGAAGCCGGCTGCTCGGCCGACGTATCCGTAGTGGACGTTGGAATAGATGTCGTAGAAGACTTCGCGGTTCGTTCCAGGCTGCTTGAAGAAGTAGTCGTCAAGCGTTTGCAGGTCGTATCGCTCCTGCAGCTGCGGCTTGTGGTCCCAGTCCTGCCCCGGAGCCACCTTCACGCCCCACATCGTCAGCGCCGTGTTGATGTCGGAACCGTAGTTGCGCCCGAATTCGTACCACTCGGGTTTGTCCAGCAGGGACCGTATGTGCCCGACGGTGTCCGATTTTGCGTTCCGCTTCATCTCCTCGAAGATCCACTTCTCGGCGTCGGTGAATTTCTGCTCACTCCGCGCCGACCCCGTCGGCGGGATGACGGGACTGGCCGAGGCGTTGAACCCCCCGATGGTGCCGTCGAGGATGTTCCCGTCCACGACCACGGCTTCGAGTGCCTGCTTGACGGCCTTGTCGAACTCGTCCATGGCCCTCACCGCCGCGGCGATGTGCGCGGTCCAGGACTCCTCCACGCTCTTCAGGTCCGGGTCGCGCCGCAGGGTCCGGGCCTGCGCCGGGTCCTGAACCCGCGTGAAGTCGAAGGTCGCGCGTCCCGCTGCCGAGACCGCCATGCCCGCGGCCACCGCGTCGTCCCGCGCCGATTCGACCTTCTTCTTCAGGTCCGCGAAACCGGTGTGCGCGTCCGTCAGGAGCTTGGCCACCGCCTTCGCCTCGGTCTGCGCGGACTTGTACTCACGCCGAGTCGTCGCGAACTTCGTTTGCGCCGCTTCCACACTGACCCCGAGCCAGTTCTGGCCCAGGGTAATCTTCTGGACCGTCTCCCCGTAACGCTCCTCTACCTTGGACAGATCAGCGGCCATGGATTGCCATTTTTCGGCAGCTGTCGTCAGAACGCCGAGATCGGTCGTCATGACTTCCTGGTAGGTCAACACGATCCCGATCCCCCTACAGTCGCTCGAGCTTGGATTTCGGAGCCAGCGCGCGGAGGTCGTCACCCGTGCGTACGTCGTTCTGTACGAACAAGCCGGAGGTGCCACGTAAGGAGGCCTTTTCGGCGCTCAGGCGGCCCATTAGCATCTTCGCCTGCTGGTCCCAGGTCTCCGTTACCTTCTTCAGGCCGGAAGCCGTTTCCCAGCCATCAAGGGTCCTTGCCGCCGCGCTAGTCTTCTCTTTCGCACCGTCTGTGGCCTTCTTGGTGTTGGGCTCCAGCTCGGTCTCGATGGTGTTCGCCGCGGCCTTCTTCTCCGCCGGCGTCGAGCCGAACACGCTTCCGCCTCCCGAAGCCAGCGGCCCCGGTAAACCATCCACGCTGTTCAGGCTTGTTCCCGTGTTGTTTGCGTCTCCTGACATGCTCATCCTCCCCTGTTCCCCTGGTTTGGATCATATGCGCCGACCCCCGCGCCTCAGCCAGGATTGCGGTCAGAGGTTCCGTAAACAGCCGTCGGGCGCCCCAACACCCTGAAGGCGGATGCAGCAGACGCCGCTCAGTGGCCCGCGGTCTCGACCACGCGTCCGACCGGTGAGATCGGATGGGATCCGTTACTGGAACGGGGAGGGCCGCCGGATGCGCTGGGCGACCAAGCCACGCTCTGTCATCATCCTGCCGATCCCCGCGCCGGGGCCGAGCGGTTCATGGCCGTCGCTGCGTCGAAACCGGTGGTCGGTCGTCGAGCGCTTTGATCCGGCCACTCCCGGAGAAGTCACAAGCACGGGGAGTGAGGCGGCCGGTACTGTCGACCGGTTTCGCAGCGGACACGCGGGAGGTGCCCCGTGGTCGTCGAGGAGGGGGACATGTGGCCGAGCTTCACGAGGAGATAGCCCAGGAGGTCACGGAGTTGCAGGCCGAGATCACTGCCGCTCTCCAAGGTCTCGACAGCTTGGACGAGGACGATCCGCAGTACGCGGCCGCCTTCGCGCGCCTGGTACAGGCAGGCAACGCGCTGCTCACGTACGAGGCGCAGGTGCCGGCCAGGTTGGAGCAGCCTCACCTCGAGGTGAGCACCAAGTGGTTCACGGTGGCGTTGTGGGCCCACGCAGCGTGTGCGGTGCTGCTGGGCGTGGCCGCCGGGGTCGGCTGGATCAGCGGGTGGTGGACGCCCCTCGCACTGGCGCAGCTGATCGGGACCTCCGCGTTCTACAAGGCCGGCCAGAAGCCCCTGCCGGGCAAGCACCGGCAGCTGCGGCACGCCGCGGCCGCACTGGGCGTCGCCAGCTTTGCGGTGCCGCTGCTCACGTTTGGGATGCTGCCGTGGTGGGTGTGGCTCCTGCCTCTCGTGTGCTGGGCCGCCGGCTACGGCCTGGCCAGCGAAGCGAGCGGGGACGACGTGAGGAAGGCGAAGGCATGAGCGGATACGACTCCCTGGGCCTGGGCGAGGAACGCGGCCGCCGCATCGACGCACTCAAACGCAGCCAGGACACCTTCGAACGCGACACCGACTATGCCCTGTCCGACCTCAAGTCGAAGCCGTCCTACATCGAGGACACGGTGGAGCGCCTGGAGGATCGTGAGCGCAGCGCCACGCGGCGCTTCGACACCTTTGAGGCAGAACTGCAGGAAGCCAAGGAGATCGCCGATGCGCGCTCCGACGAGCTGGAGGAGTCCATCACCGCGACGGAGACGGGGTTGGAGCGGCTGGCCACGCGGGTGAGCGCGCTGGAGCGGCACCTGCGGCAGGCCGAGGGTGCCGTCGTCGTCGACCTGGACGTCGACCGAGGAGGAAAGCTGAGGGGCCTCGGTCTCGCCGTTGAGGAGGGGCTTGCTGCCGAGGAAGTCCTCCTCTCCGCGCACCAGCGCAACGTCCTCCAGCTCCGGATCACTCACTACCAGCAGGCGAGGCAGGCACTGGCCGCGCACCGCTCGACCGTCCGCGACGCCGCGGCCGTACTGGCCTCCACGCCGGCCGGCGGCCCGCGCCGTAAGAAGGCCGAGCAGGCGTTCGCCAAGGCCGCGGCCGAGGCCCAGAAGGGCCAGGAACGGATCGGGCAGCTGGCACAGAGCGCTCAGGGCGCCCAAGCCGAGCAGGCCGCGGACAAGGCCCGCCGTGCGAAGTCGGCAGCGGTCATCGAGGCCGGTCAACGGGCGTACTCCCAGCTGCGCGTACGCCTACGCAGCCGCCTGTCGGAAGCGCTCACCGGCACCGACCTGCTACCCGTGTGGTTCACGACGGCACTCGGCCCCATGGCTCCCCACGCCAGGCGGAGGAATGGCTGGAAACCGCCCTGGACGTCCTGGACTATCGGGTGACCTACCAGGTCACCGATCCCGTACTCGCGCTCGGCAGCCCACCCGACGCGAGCCAAGCCCCCCGCCGGGCCGCACGGTTCAACGAGCTGAAACGGGACCTGCACGACTGGGGATAGCCGCACAACTGGGATTCCAAACGATGGCGGCTGGCTGGCGGCGCAGCGCCCGGATAGGCCGGGGCGGGTGCCGGTGCTCGGGGCCCAGGACCTGCTAGCTCCAGTACGGCGTAGATCTCCGGGCGCAGCGCGCGTCGCGGTCAGGCAGAGGGGCGCTGCCTGGTGCCGCCGCCGCTTCCGATCAGCGGGATCAGGCTCTCCAGGTGAGCGCCCTTGACCCAGGAGCCCAGCAGGTCGCGGTGCAGGGCCATGTCTTGGCGCAGTTGAATAAGAACGCAAGGTGGCGTGATCCGTTCGGCTACCGTCTCACGCCATCGTCTTGCGACTCCGCGTGCCATCTGCGTTACCTACCACCTGAACATCTGCCAGTCACCAGCTCAACCGACCTTCAAAAAAGGTTCACAGCTTGACGTGTTCGCTCACCTATTCCTGGGGCACCGTCGCCTGTGTACGCGGGAAGGGGTCGTCGGCGTCGATCCGCGGGGCGGCGTGGGAGGGCCGGCTCGGTGGCCCGGGGTAGCGTCGCGTCGGACCCGAAGCGGTGTGCTCGCGTGCCTGCCGTGCCGGACTGGTCAGGCGATAGACAACGATGGCCTCGTTCGTGGCCGTCCGAATGGCAGCCGATCTACTGGAGGCCCCCTACAAGAGCTGATGTACTCCGGCCGATGGCCGACGCGTTCCAACGCCCTGTGCCGACTGTTCCGTCCACGATGCGGCTGGCTAGCAGCCCTCGATGTTGTTGGCGCAGCCGTGCACATCGGCGGACTCGAGGACCTTGAGGTTCCAGACGAGCAGGCCCTGGGGCTTGGTCTTGCCTGCTAGGGGCGGGACGGTCACGGTGACAGGCGGTCCTGCGGGAAAGTTGACGCGGACGGCGTCGGTACCTGCACATGCAACGCCGAACTGTCTTCTCGATGTGCTGCGGGTCACGACGAGTGTCACCTTGGAAACCTCGCCGCTGTCGCACACGATGTCGAAGCGGTAAGGCTTGTCGCCGCCGGTCTGCAGGGTTTCGTTCAGACCCGAGGCTAGGTGCGGAGCGCCTGATTTGATACGGTTCGTGGGAACATCATCGTCCTTCAGGATCGCCTGGGCGTTTCGCAGGGCGTCGTCGGGCTCCCATTCCGTTCCAGGTTCGTACGCTGGCGTTTCATTGCTCGTGCAGCCAGCGAGAGCAGCAGCGATGGCTAAGGCCAAAAGTGGTTTTGGTATCCGCATGATGGCGTCCTCGGTTCGGGCCGTGGGGCCCACGCGATGTGGGCGGGGGCCCCACGGCCCACTGGCTTTAGTGGCTACGGCGATACAGTTCCGGTCCACACACCTTCGCACAGGGGTCGTCCGGTCGGACGGCCCTCTGGGCGGTGGCTGCCCTCGCTGCTGCGGGCGGGGGGACGAGCTGGTACTCGCGGCCGATGGCGCCGGCCTGGGTCTTTCCGTACATGGTGACCTCGCCGTCCGAGCAGCGGACGATGAGGTCGTCCTCCCAGTCGTTCATGCCGTATTCGCCGAGGGCGATGACACTTGCGTGGGTCCAGGTGGAGCTGGATTCGATGACTTGCTCGTTCTGGAGGCGTCCGGAGTTCACGTTGGGGAAGACGCTCACCGTTCCGCTGGCCCATACGACGAGCAGGTCGTGGTTGGGGTCGGTGCCGTTGCTGTCGCCGTCGAGGTCACCGCCGGTGATGAGGCTCGCGGTATTCCACTGGTCGTTCGGAGCGGCGAGCTGTTCCTCGGCGTGCAGTCCGCTGCCGTCGATGTCGATGTACTTGGTGACCTCGCCGTCGCTCCAGCGGACGATTAGGTCGTCGGGCCACTGGTTGCCTCCGTACTTGCCGGTCGCGAAACCGCGGGCGTACTCCCACACTGAGTGTGGCGCGGCGAGAATGATCTCGTTGGGAAGGTGCTGGTCCAAGGCTGTGGGGAGGCCGGTGCCTTCACTGACGTCCGGGTAGAGGGTGACTTCACCGTCGACCCACTTGACCAGCAGGTCGTATGCGTTGGTTCCTGCGTAGTCACCGGCCGTGATGATGTCGGCGTAGTTTTTCCACACGTCGTTGGGCTTGGCCAGCTGTGTTTCGCAGGGCGCGTCGGGCTTGCAGCCTGTGTGGAATCCGAAGTTCTGGTCTCCGGGGTAGAGGGTGACCTCTCCGTCGTCCCACTTGACGATGAGGTCAGAGTCGCCGAACTGCTGGGAGCTGGTGTGGAAGGTTCCCGAGGCGGCGCCGGTAGCGTGCTTCCAGAGGTCCGAGCTGCCCATCGTCGCATCGCCGTTGGGGGTGTCAGGAGCGTAGTCGTTCACCGCCTGGTTGTAGAGGCGGATGACGTCGGCGTCGAACTGCGAGGAATAGGACTCGTCGTCGATGGTTCCACCGGTCTTCCAGCCACCGATGACACCGATCACGTCCCCGCGCTTGCCGTCAAAGTTGCGCAGGAAGGGGCCTCCAGACACACCGCCGGCGTAGCCCTTGCAAGCGATCTTCAGGAACCGACCGGAGTATCCGGTGGTGTTCGTCGAGGGGCATACGAGCGGAGCCTTGGACCCGCCGGGGAACCCGAACAGGCTCACGTTCTTCTGGCTGAACTGCCCCGGTGCGATCGTGGTGAGAGTGTTGCCCATACCAGTGGCATTCTCCAGGAACTGCCCTTTGGAGTTGGGTCCGGTCTTCAGGAACGCGAAGTCGACATCATCTGCCTTGCACGGCCCCTGGGCCAGGTACCGGCCGTCGATCCAGATCTTTCCCTTCTGGATCGGGAAGACTCCGTACGGTGCGATTCCACGATTCTCCGGGTTCGCGGGTCCGGCTTCCAGCCGGGAGCAAACGCCAGTCGCTTGAAGCGGTCGTTGTCGCTGAGGCAGTGCGCAGCCGTCAACACGAGCGACTTGGTCGGGGAGGCCACAACACTCGCCGAACAGAACTGGTCGCGGCCGCCGGGGTCCGACTGGGGGTCGTCGTCCTCGTTGATGAGGAACACGCCGACTGTGGCTACGCCGTTGTTGTCGAAGTGGGATGGCGCGGCTGTGTCACACCGCTCTCCCGTGCAGCGCTGGTGTCCGACGCCTTGCCGCCGTCCACTGGGACGGCCTTGGCGATGCGCTCGGGTGTCCAGTACGCCTCCGCCTCCTTCGCCGCGGCGATCTGGGCGGGCGTCGCCTTCACCTTCATCTCACCGCCGTCAGAAGGGCGCCCGGGTCGGTGGGCTAGGGAGGCGTGGCAGGAGTGCTCGAGGCCGTAGGGCGGGGCGCTGACGGCGAGGGGCTTGCGCTCGGCGGGGTGACGGGAGGTGTGTACAAGGGGCTCGCGCCCGGCGTGATCGGAGGCGTGACGGCGGGCTTGCTGCCCTGGACCGCCTCCTCGTAAAGGTGTTGAACCGCGGTGTCGAGGTACGGGCTGTAGACGGCGGAGGGCGCGTCAGGGGAGCTGACGCGCTCCGAAGCACCGATGATGCTCCCGACACGTGTCTTCGTGTCGTAATCGGTGATGAGCGCCAAGCCGTCAGCAAGCTCTGAGCCGGGCTTGCCGCAGTCAAGCCGCAGGTACGCGTTCCGGGAGCCGGCTACGTCTGCCTGGGACGTGTCACCGATGCATGCCTTGCACACCTGATCGCCCCGCGCCACGGGCTGGCGACCGGCTGCGCCGCTCCGCCGGCAGTACGACCTCGCGGTAGGTGCCGTCCAGCAGCGCAGCCCGCGCCGCCAGGTGCATCGTTCACCCGAGAGGGTGACGGTAGGCGGTGAGCTGCGACCGTGCGAGACAGGCGGCGGAACGCCTTTGGCGAGGCACCTCACAGCCTCACAGCTCACCTCGCCCACTTGGGGAAATAGCCTGTGAGCCTCACAGATCTCACAGACTGACGTCCGTGCTGGCTACGGCAGACGGCGGCCGCCGAGACGGCCTTCGCGGGAGGCTATCCACTCCCTGCGCAGATAGGCGCGGGCGGAGTCCCGCTCGGCGTCCCGGTCGCCGTCGGTGCGGGGCTGGGGAGGGCGTGAGGTCTTCCCTCCCCCGTGGATGCGGTCGTGGGCGACCAGGCGCTCGGCGAGCATGGCCGCGTCGGTGCGCAGCTCCACTGCGGAGTCCACCGGTTCGGGGACGTCGTCGTACGGTTCCTCGCCTGGCAGATACGGGCCCGGTGTGCAGGAGAGGGCCAGGGCGTCCAGGACCGCGCCGGCCTCCAGCAAGTCGTCGCGGGCCTCCAGGGCAAGGAGTTCACCTCAGAGAAGACGGCGTCCCGTCCATGGGCGAGTCGTCCGGTCGGGGCCTCGCGGTCGAACTGGTAGCCGGCCAGCAGGGAGGCGATGAACCGTATATCCGGCAGGTGATTGCGGTAGGCGTCGATGGCGGCCTGCGAGGCGTTCCAGGCCGGTAAGCCGCTGATGTCGTATCCAGGCGCGTGCACGCAGGGAGTGCCGGTTGCCAGGTTGTATCCGAGGGGTGGTTACGGTGGAACAACGGTCTCTCGCGCAACTGCCGCCGCCACCAGCGCCCCGGTTCCACGGCGGTTACTGCATCGGCTGTGCCGCCGGATTCGGCATACGCCACGGGAGCCGTGAGCGTCACCGGGGAGTTGTTGCCGGTGACGATGTTGATGCTCTGCACCGCTCGGTGGACTTGCTCCGGGGAAGGGACCTGCATGCCGGCAGGCATGGCCGATCGGAGTTCGGCGACGAACTGGGTCAGCCGAGTGCGGACCTGATCGACGATCCCGTGGAGGGCTGAGGCGTCGATGGAGCAGTAGAGGGCCTCGATGGAGATGCCGCGCTGGCGGTACTGCGCACTCATCAGCGTTCGGAGCTCCGCGGCCCCAGGCAGTGCCAACTTCAGGTGCTCTCCGGGCGGTGTGCGAGCGATCAGGTTTTCGATATGGCCGACACCCCAGGGGATGACGACCTCTTCCTTGATCACGTCGCGCGCGACTTCCGGAAGGTGCCTCACGCTGATCGTCTCGCCGCGTTTCTGCCACGCATATGAGAGGGAGTCTGCTTGGATCGGGGCGGGCAAACGACGGTACTCGGGGACCTCTGCATCAACGTTGACATAGCCGTTCAACTCGTGCAGAGCCCACTGGCGTAGCGGCTGGGAAGAGGCGTGGTCCCCGATGATGAGCGCATGGCGCAGCAGGCCAGCGAGCTGCGCGGTGTCGTCCAAAACGCCCCGCTCCAGCCTGTCCCAAGGCTGGAGCTCACGGCGGCGCGGCCAGATCATTTGATGAAGATGGCGGCGACGCCAGCTATGGCACCGATGAAGCCAGCGATGACTCCCCACTTCGCCCAGCTGCGGAACCAGGGTGTACCGGGTGAGGGGACTGGCGTGGCAGGCTGCGGCCCGGGAACGCCGGCCGTGGCGGTCGAGCCGTCGGTGGCGTGGGCGTACGGGGCGTTCACGGTGACCGGAGAATTGTTTCCGCTGGTCAGGTTGAAGGACTGCCCCTTGGGCTGGTCTTGCGGTGATGGCAGGTGGCCTCTGCTGCCCATGGCGTTCATCAGCTCCTTGTATCGGTCGAGCACGGCGTCGCGCGGCCCGGGAGAGGTCACGCAGGGTCTGGTCGTAGCGGGCGCGGTCGGTTCGCTTCCATTCGGGTGGGACCTCGGTGTACCGGGGTGGCCCGGCGCTCTCTGGGGCGAAGGTACCGGCGAACTCGCCTACAAGGCATTCGAGCGCGTCCAAGAGCGCCTGGTGAGCTCCAGCCAGTTCTGGGTCCTCGAAGTCCACGACGTCCTGGCTGAGGGCGTTCAGGGTGGCCTGCAGCCCGTCGGAGAACCCAACGGGGGCCCGGTGCAAGGGCTGGCGCCAGGCCAGCGTGACCAGCCAGGGCTCGTCGGATGGCAGAACCTCAACGATCCGTCCCACCTTGGCACGGTCGGATGCGCTCGCCGCCATGATCCTCCCCTCCCTGCGGTCTGCGACGAAGAAGGCGTTCACCGCGTCGTCCACGGCCCGGCTGTGCTGCTCGAACGCTACGCGGTCAAGGGAAGCCAGGCGTTCCGGACTTCGTAGTGACGACGATGGAGTTCGAATTGCACGTCCGCGGCGTCCCGCACGGCGTCGTACAGCACCTGAGCCGTAGCCCCGATCCGAGGCGACACGGTGGTCAGCAGAGGCTCGCGGAGCCTGTTCCGCAGGTGCAGCGTGCGGCCAGATTGACGGCCGCAGTGTCGAGCGCGACGCACAGCTCGGATACGAGGACCCCACGCGTGTCACCTATTCGTCTGCAGCATCAGTGCCGGCAGCAGCTTGGTGCCCCTTGGGGACGGCGGCGAGGTCGGGCGCGGGGCCCGCCATCTCGTTACGCGAATCCTTTCCAGGGGAGCAGGGCGGCTGTCCGGATGGATGGTCACCGTGAGTCGGCGCTCGGTAGATTTCCGTCATGAGTGACGACGAGGACTCCCTGGACAAGAGCCCAGCAGCTGCACGGATGGGGAAGGCCGCAGAGTACTTGGTAGCGGCCTCGTCCATCCTCGCCACGGGTGGTGAGCTGAACGTTTCTACTTCGCTCGTGGATGACGAGGGGGTGGACCTCGTCTTCCATCGGCGCGGGAGGTCCGCGACGCTGGCGGTACAGGTCAAGGCGAGAATGTCCACTGGGACACAGGTTCAGCAGGGCAGGCTGATGGCCTTCGTGCGGTCGCAGACGTTCCAGCCGCGGACTGACCTGGACATGTTGTTCATCGCCGTAGACGTCGAGCGAGGGGCGGTCATGACAGCCTGGCTGATACCAAGCGGGACGTTCGGAGAGATGGTGACAGAACCCAACAGCAAGGGCCGTTTCCGGTTCTCGGCGTCGATGAAGCCAGATTCCAAGGACCGCTGGACCCCGTTCCGGCTCACGGCTGCTGAACTTCCAAGGCGCATTCTTGCCCGACTTGCTGAGCTTGAGAAGGCAGGGGCCGAGTAGCAGGAGTTCCCACCCACTGCTGTGGCACCAGAGCCTCTGGCATCTGGTGCCACGACGAGTCACGAGCGTCGACCCCATCGCCCTGCCGTTCCGACTCCGGGGGGCGACGATCAGTGCATCTTCACCCGCTGGCGCCCCGCGGCTGACGAGCGGGCCGGTGGGTGACCCGGACGGCTAAAGGGTGTTGCAGAAGGCTCGTCTCCGGGCATTTCTCTTGTATGGGTGGGGTGTTGCGGGCTGAGCCGGTGTGGGTGGAGACGTTCACGGGCTTGCGGATCGACCGGTTCGCGAAGTTGGTGAAAGTGGTGAAGGAGCGGGGCTGCAACGGTCCGGGCGGTGGGCGGCCGTGGTGTCTACCACTGGCCGATCGGGTCCTGCTGGTGGCCGTCTACTACCGCACCAACCTCACCATGCGGCAGCTGGCCCCGCTGTTCGGGATCTCTTCGGCGACGGTCTGCCGTGTCATCCACCGGCTGCGACCGCTGCTCGCGCTGGAGCCGACGCCGCGGCCCGTTGCCGACGTCGAGCGCTTGTGGATCGTGGACGGCACGCTCATCCCCGTACGCGACCGCACCGTCGGCGCCTCCTCACGCAACTACCGCTTCTCGGCGAACGTGCAGGTCATCATCGACGCCGACACCCGCCTGGTCGTCGCCTCGGCCCGCCCGGCACCGGGAAACCAGGCTGATGCCCATGTCTGGCGCGAGTCGGAGCTGCCGGCCACGGCGGCCGGGACGACGGTGATCGCGGACGGCGCCTACCTCAGTACCGGGCTGATCGTGCCGCACCGCAGAAGGGCTGCACGTCCTCTCCTGCGTGGTCAGGAGGAGGACAACGCCGAACACCGAGGGATCAGGGCACGCGTCGAGCACACCTTCGCCCGCATGAAGAACTGGAAGATCCTCCGCGACTGCCGACAGAAGGGCGACGGCCTCCATCACGCCGTCCAGGCCGTCGCCACCATGCATAATCTCGCCCTGGCCGGGCGAACCAGCAGGTCAGACGCCACAAAGCCCTCCCCTAGCCAAACCTTCAGCAACACCCTTTAGACCCCTGCTCTGTAGCCGGGCTGGCGGCGTAGATCGCGGCCACCGTGGCGGCCCGCTTCATCGTGATCATCACGACGGCGGCTCTACCGGCCGCGTACCTGCGGGGACAGTCCCGGGCAGGTGGTTCACCCACGCGGGGCGCCCGGTTCACTGCCGAAACGCCACTGCACACCAAACAGCGGCCATCAGACCGCCGTCGAATGCACGGCCAGATTCCGGCGACAATCAGGTCGTGCGGCTCGTTCGGCGGCCAAAGGGTGAAGGGGCCTCGCTGGCCGTCCACAACCTGGTAGAGCTCAGAACGACGGAGACGTCCGGCGACCTGAATGCTACAGCTGTGTACTCGAGAAGGGCGTCGTTCTGGGGGATCTCCGCGAACGCGTCTCCCCACAGGTCCAGCGTGAGCCAGTCTGGGTGGAGACGTTCACTGGCTTGCGGATGGACCGGTCGCCAAGTTGGTCAAGGTGGTGCGTGAACGGGGCGGAAACGGTCCTGGCGGGGTCGGCCGCGGTGCCTTCCGTTGACGGACCGGGTTCTACTGGTGGCCGTTTATTATCACACCAACCTCACGTTGGGCCCCCAGCCAACCGTCGTCATCAGCGGCTGGGTCCGCTTCTGACCTCTCACCGGCCCCGCGGCCGGTGAGTGCGCGCAGGCTGCCCACTGGCACCGTGGGCAGCTGTCCTGCGACCGGTGTGATGGCTCACGGAACCTCATCACCTAGCAGTCATTGGGCCGCGCGGTCCAGCAGGGGGGCCGCCCAGACGGGTAGCGCGGACGGTGACGGGCGGGCCGAGCGGGGATCCGAGGTGATGCCGATGCCGCTCGCCGGGTCGCCGTACGTGAAGCGGGCCGACCACCACAGCCAGGAGCGGACGAACGCGTTGGCGCTCCCTGCCAGCGCGAGCGCGCCGCGTTGGGCCGGGGTCTCGTACCAGTAGCTGGTGAGCACCACGGCGCGGGAGACGGCCTCGTCCGTGTCCGCCGGGCGGGAGTCGGCGGTGAGCCCAGCGGCCAGTACGGACGCCGCGAACCGGTTGGCCGCGATCAGCCTGCCGCCATCGCTGGCGACCGCGTCGACGATGTCCGGGGGGAGGGCCAGGGCATACCGCTCCAGGCGCTCCAGGAGTTCTGGCAGCGCCGGATCGTTGGCCGTCTCCTGCCCTGGGATCACCCGTAGGGCGCTCAGCAGCTGCGCATCCGCAGCCTGGGCAGCCAGCGCATGTACGTAGGCCAGCGCACGTAGGGTCTGCCAGTGACACAGGGTGTCCAGCAGCGCGATCCTCGAGGTGCGAAAGGCCAGCCGCACCGGCCAGTCGACCGCCCGGACCTCCTGCCCGAGCGCCCCCAGGTCCGCAGGCACCGGGGCGGGGAACACAAAGCTCTGGCCAGGGTCATAGGACGGCTTCGCGCGGTAGCCCGGCCACTGCTGCGCCCTGGGGTCCTCGCTGCTCATACACTTCCTCCGGCCTCGGGGTTCGCCACTTCGCCGCATCTTTGCCGTCTCGCGGAGTGATGTGGACGCAGGGGTGCAGATCGGCTCGGCCTACTGGCTTCGCGTCCCGGTCGGCAAGATGCACACCGACCGCTACCTCCCGTTGCATCCAAAGCTGAAGACGCTCCTGGATGACTGGCTGCTGCACCGACCCGAGGGCCTGCGTTCGAACCTGTTGTTCACCGATCACGGCCGCCCGGTCAACACATCTCGCATCGAGGCGGTCGTCCGCAGGGCCGCAGAGCGGGCTGGTCTCGGCCGGGTCACCCCGCACCAGCTCAGACATACTCTGGCCACCCAGGCGATCAGGGGCATGTCCCTCGAGGCCATCGCCGCGCTGCTCGGTCACCGGTCGTTGTCCATGACGCGTGTTTACGCGCGGATCGCCGACCGCACTGCCGCGGACGAGTACTTCGCCGTCTCGGAGAAGGTCGAAGCCCTCTACGATGCTCCGCGCCGACTGCCGGCCGACGCCGAGGGTTCGGAGATGGGCAAGCTCCGCCGGGAAATGCACCGCCGGATGCTCGGCAACGGCTACTGCGCTCGCCCGGTCGAAATGGACTGCCACTTCGAGTCGATCTGTGAGTCGTGCACGTTCGTCACCACGATCGAATTCCGCCCGACCCTCGAACGTCAGCGGGACGACGCCGCGGCCAAGGGCCAGGTCGCCCGCGACCAGATCTTCGACGGCCTCCTGGCTCGACTCGACGAACGGGCCGGGTGACAATCATCCGACCGCGGGACGCCAGAAACCCGTGTTCCGATAGCGCCACCAGTAAAGAACCGTTCGATCGACTGGCCACACGGCCAGCTGAATGCCCTGGGGCTCGAATTGGTCGCGCTCGAGATCGATAAGCCGCCAACTCCGATCCTGCGGCTCGTCGTCCCCCGGCGGGCGGACATGCTCCACGGACCGCTCATCACAGGCCCCGAATGCCTGGTTGTTCCGTTGCGCCTCGACCAGCGAGGTCCGATTGGCGCCCACTGCCCAGTCGGGCCAGCGCAGCTGCAGGGCGTCGTCCTCCCAGAAGCACACCGGGCAGATCTCATACGAGCCGGGCGGCTCGCCCATTGTCAGACGGCCGCAGCACACACAGGGATACTTCAGGATCACGCCCGTCATCCTGTCCCACCGCGCAGTGAGCCCCAACCGGTTTCCCAGGGTTGACAGCAAGACCCGCATATTAGAGGGATCCCGATGAGCATCGTCTACGACCGCACCAACACGGTCGTGCGCCGGCACGTCGCCCCGGGCGAGGCGGTCCCGCTGCACCGGGAGGCGGTCGCCTTCGCCGGCCACTACGACTACGACATCGACGTGCTGGCCGCCTACCGGCCGCAGGGCAAGGGCCGGGTCGAACGCCAGGTGAACATCGTCCGCGACCAGGTGCCGGCAGGGCGGGCCTTCTCCTCCGTTGAGGAGATGAACGCCGCCTTCACCGCCTGGGTTCCACTGCGGAGGGCGAAGGTCCACGGCACTCACGGCGGTCATCGGGCACCGGGTGTCGGCGTACGGGCATACCTCCCCATCCCGGTACGAGCGAATGTCCTCGGCCGCCTGGCCGCAACATGGCCGGGGCCGGCCGATAGCCAGCCGGCCTCGGGACAGGGCGGTCGGTCCAAAGCGGGGGGGTAGCCTCATCGTGCAGCGACGCCCGTCGGCGTACGCGCTGAACTGCGGGCGCGGGGGAACCGGGTTGCGAGGCGGTCGGGAGCTGCGGTGGAATCGGGCGGCCTCTGCGGCCCGGGCGGGGAGGGATCGGTTCATGGACAGGTCGACAGCGCTGGACGGCGTGCTGCGGCGGGCGCACGTGGTCCGGGTGAGCGCGGCGAGCGGGGTAGGGATGGACGGAGAGATCCG
>NZ_JBEYXN010000029.1:0-90757 GCF_040704625.1 Streptomyces sp. NPDC046866 | reverse complement strand
CCCGCGGAGCGGGTCCCACAGCGCTGCGCGCTGTGCCAGCGAACCGCCTCGCTGCGCTCGGCGGGGCTCGGCTTCGCCGAGCCAGGGCCGGCCCTTCGGGCCGGGGGTCCTCCGCTTCGCTTCGGACTGATGGGGGTCCGCTTCGCTCCACCCGAGCGGCCTGGCTTCGCCAGGCCTGGACCTCCCGTGCTTCGCGCGGGAGGTGACCTCGTTTCACGAGGTCCGGGCCTTCGGCCTGTTGGGTGGCTCCGCTTCGCTCCCCCACCTGGTCCTTGCGGCTTCGCCTCCAGGACAAGCCCGCTCCGCGGGCGGCAGGTTACGGGAGGCCGGTGGTGGTGCTGCCGGGATCACCTGGGGTTGGGGTTGTATTGGGGCTGGTTGTCTACAGCGTGCCGTCAGCGATACGTTCGGCCGCGTCCTGCGCGACCTGGTTGGCGATGCGCACGCCATGCCTTTTGCTGGCGGCCAGGAGGGCTTCCTTCACCTCCGGCGCAGGTCTGCCGGCATGGGTCGTGCGGATCTTCCGTCAAGGCCTTCTCGTACCGCGTCACCTGTTCCCGGATTCAGGGCCGGCTTTCTCGTACTCGGAAGCGAAGGCCACACGGGCAACCTACCTCAGCTAGCCGATGCTTCATTCTTTCTTTCGGATTGACTTTGGGGTGGATGGACTGCACCGCTGGCTCGCCGCGTCGCCGATCGGTGAAGCTGCGAAGTCCCTGGTGGACCCCGAGTGGGGCCGGGGTTCATCTGCTCCTGCTCTCGTCCCGGGGCTACAGGGATGGCTCCAACGGCCAGCTTGGAGGCTGGAGTTCCCGTAGCCCGTAGTCGGGCGGCGGCCATCCCTTCTTCCTCCTGTCGATGGTCCTCTGCGTGTGAGGAGGCGGGTACGGGCAGCCGTACATCCGCTCGGGTTCAGGCGCGGCCCAGGGCCGTCGGTAGTGGACGGTGCACACAGGCCAGACCGTCTCCTGGTGCGGTTTCGGTACCGGCCTCGTGCCTTTACGACGTCGGCGTTTGGGTCGTGGCGGCTGGGGCGGGCGCAGCCTGCAGCTCTCGGCGAAGTCGGTCAGCGGCGGCAGGCCGGTGCTCTCCAGCGGATCGGTGAAGAGCGGACCGTTGGTGCCCGCCTTGAGCCTCCAGATAAGGGCTGCGGCTCTCAGCAGGGGGCGGGCCCACGTGGGGACAGGGTGGGTCATGCAGCCCCGGCGGAGGCCATGGTCGTGAAGCGTGATCGTCGAGCCGTCCAGGGCCAAGTCGTGGACGTGGACGGTATCGAGCTGGGTGGTGCAGGCCGCGGTGAACACCGCCGTGGCGAGCTGGGCAGCCAAGTACGGATGCGCGGTAGCCCGCTGAAGCCGCCAGGCAACCTCCGCCTCGGTGAGGGAAGGTATCACCGGCGGGAAGAAGTCCCGTTCGGCCGCCATCGGCGCGGCGCACTGGCAGGGGCTGGCCGGCTCATCGTCGGCCATGAGGGTGGTCAGGGCCGGCAGTCCGATCCAGCGGTTCGCCAGCGGGCGCAGCGGCCCAGGCGCCTGCTGGCTGGGGGTGGCTGGCTCGGGCGCGGGTAGCAGCGCGGAGGCCTCGGTGAATCTCGATCCCGGGTCGCTTCGCCAGCCATGCGGCCAGGCTGGACGCCTCCCGGTCAGGCAGCAGATCCACCGGCCGACGGGTCTCGACGTCGACGAGCACCGTGCCGTAGACCTGCTCCTTTGCGTGTGGCGTACTCATCAACACCCACCCCCCGCGGGGCCGGGACTTCGGGTTCGGGCAACTCATCGAGCAGCCGCAACACCGCGCTGCGACTGATGGACACCCCGAACGCCTGTGCCATCCGGGCGCCAGCCCGGTCTTCGGACAGAAGAACCGCCGGACTCGCAGTTGTAAGACCACCAGACGTCCCCCGCTCGGTACGCCCGCAGGAACCACAGGTAAGAGCTGTGACTCGCTCCCACAGTCCGGGCATGCCGCCCCGGCCGCCGTACTACAGACGTCGATGCGTATCCCCTCGTAACTCATGCCAGCGACAGCACCGACACGTCCGAGATGAACGGCAACAGCAGGCCCTCCAGATGGGGCAACGTCTCTACCACGAGGCCCCACTGTCGACCACATCGCGATCGGCCCTGGCCAGTTTTGAGGCAACTTGCCGGAGCCTGAACGAAGCGTCAGCCGTCACTCAGCGTGCGCTCATCACGGAAAGCGAGCCAGAACCCGTTCTCATGAACAATGCCAGGCCGCGGAGCCACCCCGTGCGGCGAAGAGGGTACGACCGCTCGGGCTTCGAGCGTGCTCAGTATGAAGACAACCGACTGCGGACTCCCCATCCTGCCGTCGGCGCGGCATCCTCGCGCGCAGTCGAAGAACATCTTCGCCGCGTTCGCACCCGGACCTCACCGGAACCGTGAAGGCGACCCACGGGACCCGATTAGCCGATTTAGCGATCAAGGTACTATTCCACACCAGGTGTCGGGCCTGGAGGGGAAACGCGAACTATGGAACTGGCTGCAGAGATTGCGGCTTACCGGGACGGGCGGGGAGATCCGGGACGCCTGGTGGGTGAGTTCCGGCGGGCCCTGCTGCTCGCCCCGCTCGCCGACGGTCCCGACGGCGGTCTGGTGTCGGCCGTCTCGGGCGGGATCCGCTGGCTGTACGCGTTCACGGACGAGGAGGCACTGGCCCGGTTCGCCGAGGCGCGCGGGGAGTCCGGCCGGGAATGGCCGTACCTCGCGATCCTGGGCGCGCGTCTCGTCGATGCAGTGGTGCCGCAGGTCGACGGGCCGGCCGGTGTCGCCGTGAACGTGGCGGACGAGGACGAGTCGATGCTGTTCCCGCCGGTCGCAGGCATCGTGCCCGACGCCCGCGCTGTCGACATCGTCGACATCGTCGACGGCGTCGCGCCGGACAGCCGCGGGGCGGTGGCCTGATGGCGGGCAACGGCGACCTGGAGGTCTCGCCGCAGGCGGTTGCTGCGATCCAGAAGGGCCTGCGGGCGGCGATCGCGGAGTTGCGGGAGTCGGGGGATGCGGCGGGGGCTTCGCAGGGGGCGGGGTTTGAGAATCTGTCGATGACGGCGATGGAGGCCGGGCACGGCGGGCTCGCGAAGGACTTCGAGGACTTCTGCGAGCGGTGGGAGTGGGGGGTGCGGTCGCTGATCCAGAACGCGTCGGCGCTGGCGGGAAACCTGGGGATCGCGGCGGGGACGATGTGGGAGGAGGACCACTACGTCCAGGGCGCGTTCAAGGTCGCGGCGAACGCCGCGTACGGCAATCCGCATGCCAGCGAGGACGAGATCGAGGAGAAGTCCTGGGGCGACATCTTCCGCGCGGACGTCTACAAGCCCGACTACAGCGCCGAGTCCTTCGAGAAGAGCGCCGAGGACATCAAGCAGACCTGGTCCGACACCAAGGACACTGTCACCTCCAACGGGAAGATCGGGTCGCTGAAGGAGCTGCTGGAACAGACGAAGGGCAACGGGGGCAAGGGCTGATGGGCTGGCGCGATTTCATACCGGACTCGGTCGAGGACAAGGTCGAGCACGGGATCGAGAAGGTCGGCGACTTCGTCGAGTGGAGCGGTGACAAGGTCGCCGACCTCGCCGAGGAGGCGGGGCTCGATGACGCCGGCGACTGGATCCGCGACAAGAGCCGCTCGGCCGCCAACCAGCTCGGCGCCGACGTGTCCGAGCTGGAACTCGGGCAGACCGATGATCCGAAGAAGCTGGTCTACGGCAGCGTCTCGAAGATCCGCGAGCAGGTCGGGCACCTGAACGACTTCAAGACTGCTTTCGAGTCGGTCGGCAACGGCCTCAAGGCCATGGGCGAGCCGGACGGCCTCAAGGGCGAGGCCGCCAAGGCCTTCCAGGAGTCCGTCGCCAAGGAACCCCCGCGCTGGTTCAACGCCGCCAAGGCCTTCGGCGAGGCCGCCGATGCCATGGGCCGCTTCGCGGAGACGGTGGAGTGGGCGCAGGGCAAGGCCAAGGAGGCCCTAGAGGACTACAACAAGGCGAAGAAGGCCTCCCAGGACGCCCGCGAGGCGTACAACAAGGCGGCCGACGCCTACAACGACGCCTACAAGGCGAAGAAGGACCCGCTGCCGCCCAAGCCGGACAAGGATTACCCCGACCCCGGCAAGGCCATGGCCAGCGCCGCCCAGGACAAACTCGACGACGCCCGCAAGCAGCGCAACGAGCAGGCGGAGGCCGTGGCTGCCGCCGTCCGCAAGGCCCGCGACGCGGCGCCGCCGAAGCCCTCGTACACCCAGCAGCTCGCCGACGCCGAGCAGTACTTCGAACTGGCCGGCACCCACCTCCTCGGAGGCGTCGTCAAGGGAGTGGCCGGCACGGTCAACTTCGCCCGCGCACTCAACCCGCTGGACCTCTACAACATCACGCACCCCGCCGAATACCAGACCAACCTGAACTCCACCGCGGCCGGCCTGCTCGTGATGGCCAACGACCCATGGGGCGCGGGCAAGCAGATGCTCGACGAGTTCATGAAGGACCCCTCCGAGGGCATCGGCAAGCTGATCCCCGACCTCATCGGCTCCAAGGGCGCCGGCGCCTTCAAGAGGTTCGGTTCGGCCGCCAAGCACCTGGACGACGCCAAGTACCTCGATGACGTCAAGGGTCCGGGCCGCCACAGCAACGACGTGGACGGCCCCCACAAGAACGAGAGGCCTGACTGCGACAAGCGGTGCGACGGGACCGACCCCGTCGACCTGGCCACCGGCCGGATGTTCCTGCCGCAGACCGACATCGTGCTGCCGGGCGTGCTGCCGCTGGCCTTCACCCGGCGGGCGGAATCGGGGTACGCCAGCGGCCGGTGGTTCGGACCCACCTGGGCGTCGACGATCGACCAGCACCTGGAGGTCGACGCCGAAGGTGTCGTGGTCGTCACCGAGGACGGCCTCGCCGTCCCGTACCCGCACCCGGCCCCCGGCATCGCCGTCTACCCCGTGTCCCCGTCCGCGCCCCGACATCCGCTGGAGCGCACCCCCGACGGCGACTGGACGCTCACAAACCCCGCCAACGGCCACATACGCCGCTTCACCCCGCCCTCGGGCGACCCCGGCAGCAACGGAATCGCTCCCGTCGCCCAGCTGGAGGACCGCAACGGCAACCTCATCACCTTCGAGTACGACGAACAGGGCACCCCGCAGGGCATCACCCACCACGGTGGCTACCGTCTGCGCTTCGACACCGCCGACGGCCGCATCACCGCCCTCCACCTCGACGGCGGTCCCCGCATCCTCGCCTACGGCTACACCGACGGGCACCTCACGGACGTCACCAACTCCTCCGGCCTGCCACTGCGCTTCACCTACGACGACCGCGCCCGCATCACCTCCTGGACCGATACCAACGGCAGCCGCTACGAGTACGTGTACGACGACCTCGACCGCTGTATCTCGCAAGGCGGCGCCAACGGGCACATGACGCTCGCCTTCGCCTATGGCGAGCCCGACCCTCAGACCGGCCTGCGCACCACGACCACGACCACGCCGGACGGCGAGATGCACCGCTACCTGGTGGACAAGGCGTATCGCGTGGTGGAGAGTCGCGGCCCGCTGGGTGCGGTGACGCGTTCCACGTACGACGCCCGCGGCAGGCTGGTCGCCCTCACCGATGCGCTGCACCGGACCACTGTCCTCGGCCGCGACGATGAAGGCCGACTGGTTTCCGTCATCCGCCCGGACGGACGTGAGCTCAGCACCGAGTACGACCAGGCCGGGCACCCCCTGCGCCACACCGAAGCCGATCGCACCTCCTGGCGGTTCACCTACGACGAACGGGGCAATTGCACCTCCCGTACCAGCCCGCTCGGAGGCACCACTCACTACACGTACGACGCCTCGGGCAGCGTCACATCCGTCACCGATGCGCTCGGAGGCACCACTCGCATCCGCTGCGACGGCGTCGGCATGCCGATCGAAATCACGGACCCGGCCGGTGCGGTCACCCGTTACGAACGGGACATGTTCGGACGGCCGGTACGGATCACGGATGCACTCGGAAAGACCACCGTGCTGGACTGGACGCCGGAAGGCCGGCTCGCTCGGCGCCTCGACCCGGACGGTTCTTCCCAGTCCTGGGCCTACGACGGCGAGGGCAACTGCATCCGCCACACCGACGCCCTCGGGTCGAGCACCACCTTCGAGTACGGCGACTTCGACGTTGTGAAAGCCCGCACCGGCCCGGACGGCGCGCGCTACGCCTTCGTCCACGACGCACGGCTGCGCCTGACCGAGGTGGTCAACCCTCACGGGCTCACATGGCGGTACACGTACGACGCCGCCGGGCTGCCGGAATCCGAGACCGACTTCGACGGCCGTACCGTGCGGTATACACACGATGCCGGCGGTCGGCTGGTCACTCGGGTCAATGCCGCAGGCCAGGCGGTCCACGTAGAGTACGACGCCCTCGACAACCGGGTCCTGAAAGACGTGGACGGCACCGTCACCCGGTACGAATACGACTACTCCGACCGCATTGCATCCATCACCGGTCCCTCGGGCACCGTGACATACCTACGGGACCGCTTCGGACGCGTCCGCGAGGAGACCGCCGACGGGCGGACACTGGCCCGCACCTATGACGTGCTGAGCCGCACCGTCTCCCGGACCACGCCTTCCGGAGCGACCACCGAGTGGACCTACGACGCCGCAGGCCATCGAGCCGCCCTGACCTCCTCCGGCCGTCGGATCACCTTCGAGCGGGATGCGATGGGCCGCGAGACACGCCGTCACATCGGCAATACGGCAACGCTGAACTTCTCGCGTGATGACCTCGGACGCCTGGTGGACCAGCGGGTCACCGGGGCCGACGGCAGCCTTCTCCAGCGGCGCGGCTACTCCTACCGGGCGGATGGCCATCTGGTCGCCGTGGAGGACGAGCTCGCCGGCGTCCGGACGTACGAGCTGGACCCGGTCGGCCGGGTCACCGCGGTGAGCGCCCAAGGATGGAGCGAGCGCTACGCCTACGACGCTGCCGGCAACCAGACGGAGGCCGTCTGGCCGGCCGCCCACCCGGGAGGCGCCGACGCCACAGGGGTGCGCACGTACGAGGGCACCCGGCTCACCGGCGCGGGCCGCATCCGCTATGAGTACGACTCCGCCGGAAGGGTTACGCTCCGTCAGCGCACCCGGCTCTCGCGCAAGCCTGACACGTGGCGCTACCAATGGGACGCGGAGGACCGGCTGACGGCAGTCACCACTCCCGACGGGACGCTGTGGAACTACTCCTACGACGCCCTCGGCCGCCGCAGCGACAAGCGGCGTATGGCGGCGGACGGCATCACGATCGCGGAGGAGGTCACCTTCGTCTGGGACGGCATGACCCTCTGCGAGCAGACGACCACTGCACCGGACCAACCGCACCAGGTCACGCTGACCTGGGACCACAACGGCCTCCAGCCACTCGCACAGACCGAGAAACTGGCCGACGCAAGCGGACAGGAGATCGACAGCCGCTTCTTCGGAATCGTCACCGACCTGATCGGCACGCCTACGGAACTTGTCGACGAAACCGGCGGGATAGCCTGGCGAACCCGCAGCACCGTGTGGGGAACCACAACCTGGAACACCGACGCGCCTGCCTACACGCCCCTCCGCTTCCCGGGGCAGTACTTCGACCCCGAATCGGGCCTGCACTACAACTGCTTCCGCTATTACGACCCCGAGACCGCCCGCTATCTGTCGATCGATCCCCTCGGCCTCGGCCCCGCCCCCAACCCGGCCGCATACGTACCCAACCCCCACACCTGGTCCGATCCCCTCGGCCTCAACCCGTGTCCGCCCAAGGGCGAGAAGAGCAACCCGTTCAAGCTGCGCGCAGACGCCGAGCGTGCAGCGTTCGATGCTGCAGGCGTCCCCTTCGGGACCACTCCTGATGCGGAATGGATCGTCATGGGCGACAAGACACTGAAGAACATGCCCGGCCACGTGTACTCCAGCGATCCGACCCACTGGGGCAACTTCCGACAATTCGAGACACCGAACGGCTCCCGGGTCGTTGTCGAACACACCGACGATCCCGCTGGACCGCACTTCCACGCAGGCGGGCCAAAGGGAAGCACACTCGAAGACCAGTCGCGCTCCGGGGTGAATTTCGGCTGGGACAACTCCGCCGAGGGCTACGGGACCATGGAACGCTACCGGGCCATCGACAAGCCCGGTGGAGACCACCACTTCTTCTACGAGGAAAACTGACATGCGAACGAGCGAGGACAACCTCATCGCGCTCATCCGGGACAGCGGTTTCGAGGTGGACACGGTCCAGGGCAACGAACCCGCCCCGTCGGTCGACACGGCCTGGCGCGCCATGGCCGGATTCGGCGTGGAGGCCGCCGCATCCTTTCCCCTGAAGGGAGACCTCGAGGGAGTCCACCGGCTGTGGCTGCAACACGCCCGTCAGACGGAGGTCATCGGCGAGGACGGTGCCTTCCTCCTCACGGCAGTCGTGACCGGAGCCTCCGAGGTCGGCTGGGTCCGGGTGCGACTCACCGACGCCGCCGACGTTTCTCGCCTCGTCGATGACCAAGGGCGGATCGAGTTCATCGCACGCTCCCAGTCCGGCCACCACATCTGCGGTATCACCGCAGAGGAATACGAATACTGGCTGGTCAGCCTGGATCTTTGACGAAAGCCACTGGTGATGTCGTCGCCGTTGAGGTCGCCCAGCGACCGGACGGCGACGTCTCCTCAGCCGTCCTGGCCATGGTGAAGGCTATGCCGGTGCAGGCCGGCGGGCTCGGCGCGTTCACCCGGCTGTGGTGGAGCTGGCCGGTTCGCCAAGCAGTACAAGCACGCGCTCACGCACGCCCAACGTCACCAGGCCGCGCGCGGGGACTACACCACAGCCCAGCCTTCGACGAGGGCGGCACAGAGCTGAAACGCCTCTCCACCACCACGCACTGACGCACGGCCGTCGCTCGCAAACCAGACGGAACGCCGACGGACACCAGCCGCAGCAGGCCACTGGGTGTCTGTCGTCTCACCGACCCTCGCGCCAGAAGACTGGCTCTCCCCCACGACGCCGCCAGATGCCTCACTCTTCACCCTCGTATAAATTCCCTTGCGGCTGTTGCCGCCGTTCTTCCCGGCCGGGTCGTGCTTGTCATAGCGCCTACTTGGGGCCTAGCCTGCAGCAGGGCGATTTTCCGGAGGGTGACTTCTTCATCCGAAGCGTGTACAGCGGCCACGTGCTCGACATCAAAGACGGCAGCACCGAGCCCGGCACCCACGTCATCCTCTGGCCCAGGAAGCACAGCGACAACGACAACCAACTATGGCAGTTCGACAGGGGCTTCCTGGTCAACAAGAAGAGCAGGCTCGTCCTGGAAGTCCCCGGGTACGAAGGCGGCGGAGACATCGAGCCGGGAACGGCTCTCGTGCAGAACACAAGGCGCGCGGGACCGGAGAGCCTCAACCAGCTCTGGGCGTACAACAGCCAACTTCAAGCGTTGACGCCCTATGACCCCAAGGTTGGCATCACCGCCGGCGACCCTTACTTCCCCTCCGGCGCCCCCGCCGTTGTCGATTCGCTGTACTTCCAGCACGAACCTCCCTGCTGACCCGCGTCAACAGGCAGACAACAGGGAAGTAGGTAACGCCGCAGTCACCGCCTTCTGTCGCCGGGCGCGAGCAGGCTGGTGACTTCGACGATCGCCTTGACTGTGGGGGGAGTAGCGCCGTACCGGCACTCCGTCGGCCGCCCACCATGTCCGACAGATCCTATCCTTAGCGCCGGTTTTCGTTCCGATGTTTCTCCACGGGCCGGGCACCCCGTATTGCTCCATTCGGGTGGTAACGACATTGTTTGCGCAACACCGAACCAAACAGATGGTTTAGAGGCTTGTCGGTAACCCATGCTCTCCAGGAGAGTCGGGAAGAAGTATGCGCGTAGCCTTAAGCCTGTTGCCGTGGCGGTATCGAGCTTCGCTCTGGTCACTGCGGGAATCATCGCGGGTGCCGGAAGTGCAAGTGCTATCTACAGTGCCTGCATCGATACCGTGGCCGCGAACGGAGGAATCGCTTCCGCTCGCATCGTCGCGAGCGCCTGTCAAGACGGAGTTGCCAAGAAGTTTGCTAAGTGCGCGAGCTCGTTGCAGGCCACCTCTGACCCCGTAGGTAGGGGCTATGGTCCCGGTCTCTAAAAAGCCAAGGCAAACCTGGCCTGCAAGAGGGCAGCTGTACTGCCCGCACCTTAAGGGCAGAGACATGTTCCCTCTCCGGCGCGTCGCACCAGTACCGGGGTTGGGGAAGCGCTCAGGACCCACTTGGCTCGGGGCGTCCCGATCGCGCGATCAGTCGTCGGCCGGCTCTGGGTCCCTCGGCCAGCTGGGGGTAGCTCCCTACCGGGTGAGACACCTGGTCATGATTCGCCAGGCGACCAGCATCTCGGAGTGTGGGATGAGACGTTCGGGGCTGGAGTGGCTCAGCAGCGAGGCAGGGGGACGACGCCCTTGGCGTCGTCCCCCTGCCTTTGGTCTGGGACTGCGGCGGGCGTACCGAGCTGTCGGCGCAGACGCTGGAGCTCGTCGTCCTTGGCCGCTAGGACCGACAGAAGGTGTCGGTGCCGCCCCTTGAGCTGGGTGAGCTCGGTGTGAGTGCGGGCCAGTTTGCCGGTGAGACGCTGGTTGAGATCACGCAGCCGGGCGATGCGGGCCTCGCGCGGGTCTGGCTGCCGGCCCCGCTGCCCAGGCGGCTGCCCGCCGCAACCACAGCTGCCGAGCGCTGGGCCGCCGGGGCCGTCAGGACCGCATACGCAGCCGAGGTAGCTCGCCGATCAGACGGCTGAGACCGATTACCCAGCACCCCGTCTGCTCGGCGGGCTGCCATCATGCTCGGATGGCCCACGACATAGTGTTCTTCCTCGCCCCCGACGACGAGGCGGCCGCTGCGACGCGCCTGCGGGGACCTGGCGAGGACTTTGAGTCTGTGACCTGCCGCTTTATTGAGCCGGACAGCGCCATCGCCGAGTGGGACATGTACTTCGAGGCTCCTTCGGCCGAGGCCCTGCCGGTTGAGCAGCTCCTCGGGTGGGCCTGGCCGGAGTGGGTCACCGCCCCCTTGAACGATGGCGTCGAGGTGTTCGCTCTGCCGCAGCGGCTGACTCGAGCGCTCGCCGAATCGAGTTCTGCCGAACTCGAAGAGCTCGCCGGCCGCTGGATTACGCGGCTCCGGTCTGAGGACGGCGACGACATGACCGACGATGATCTACTGGCGGTCTTGCAGGGCGTTGCCCGCCTCGCAGCGTCTGCGGTGAGCACGGGTGGCGGCCTCTACAGCTGGAGCTTCTGAGCGTCCCTGCGCGGGGGACGCTCGTTCTTGACGCCGCTGCACGCCAGGAGCTCGGTGCCGGTGGCGTCGAAGTACAGGGTGAAGAACCAAGATCCGTCTGCTGCGACGATGTTGCCTGTACGCAGTTGCTCGTCGCGGTGCCGAGCGCGGAGGATCTCAACGGTCTCGTCAAGGCTGAGGGTCGTCAGGCCGATTTTCAACGACCACCTCAGCCTTGTCGCAGCGATGCCGAAGACCATCCACTGTGGCGGCCGTCCGTCGAAGAGCATGACCTCGCCGCCGGCGGCGATGGCGTCGCGTGCTGCCTTGCAGGCACTGGTCTGGCCTTTGAGCATTGTGGTGATGTCGGGCCCAAGGGGCCGCCGCTGCGCGGCGGGACCTGCGGGCGTTTCTGTATGCGGTCCGCGCCCACCTGGACATTCCGCCGGGAGCCCCCACCCCGGCCCTACTCGCCCCACCAGCCCCGCGTGAACGGCCGACCCGCACGGGTGAGGGAGCCTGCCAGCGCACTTCCCTCATTGCGCGCGGTCTCCCGACTCCCGCACGAGCGGGGCGCCGTCGGCGAAGGACAACGCCGGGGACCCGGCCGGGGGCATGACCCAGATGCGCCAGAAGCCCGCCACGGGACGATCTGCCGACGATCGCGTTGAGGGCGTCGGCAGGTCGGGCAGTGCGCTCGCTGTGGTGCTCACTGCGGTCTTCGGGGGGATCCTTGGACGGTCAGCCGGCAGCCGCGGCCGAGCCCTGGCCGAACCGCGGGACATCATCCACACTCACGTCCAGACGCAACCGCACGAAACGCAGCGGATGGCGAAAAACGCCCAGGTCAACGACCGGATCCGCGGGTACGCCAGTGGCCGTACCCGACCATGTCCCACACCCGCTGCCGCTCCCCGCGGTCGCGGGCGGCATCACGCAGACGCTGTTCGGCCTTGCGCTGCTCGAGCGGGTCGTCCAGGCGCGGCCGGAATTCCACCGCGAGATCGACGTGCAACAGCGACTCCCGGCCGGGATCGGCGTAGGCGCCCACCGCGCGAATCTCCTTGACCCACCACAGCGTCGCAGCGGGATCAGCGTTGACCGTCCGGGCGGCCTTGATCACGTTGGCGGCCAGCGCGTCGGCGTTCTTGCGGGTGGACGGCCTGCGGCCGGAGGCATGGGCACGGGGGCTCGCCCGGTCACGAGGGCGACGCGCCTCGGGCGGAGGATTCGCCGCGGCACACCGCGGTTCGAGAGCCGGGTAACTGCATCATCCTGGGATGATGCTCGGCACGCCGCCGCCGAGCTGTCAGGGCCCGGGACCTGCGAGCCGGGACAGCTGGTGCAAGACCGTTCCCAGAGGAAGAGAGTCGAAGTTGGCTGCCATCGACGACATCGTTGACGAGGCGCTGAAGCTGATCTCCGAGATGCGGTTCCGTATCTCCTACGAGGCGGATCTGCTCATTGAAAATGGAGACGACCAGGAGAGGCGACGGGAGAAGGTGGCCGCCGCGGGTGCAGCGCTGAGCGATCTGGCCGACGAGTTCACCGGTCTCGGCAAGGAGTTTCACGCAGCAGGCGCGGATGAGGTGCGGCGGACCGAGGTGATGGACAGAGCAACGCAGGCACGTGCCCAGCTGCCCCAGCGTCTGAGTGATGTCAAAGCTGCCGCCCTCGCCGCCTGAGTCGGCCCGACCGTCCGCCACGGGAGGTCGTGGCTGTCCGTCCTGCTCCGGCCCGTGACGACAACTCCTAGTAGTGCTTTGTTAGGTGGTGTCGTAGGCCTGCCATGGGACGGTTTGTCGGCAGGTGGGGCAGGTGCCGGTCCAGGTGGCGATGAGGTGTTGGAGGAGATCCAGGGCCTGGTAGAGGGTCAGGCCCGGGAGGGGCTTGGGGGTGCTCCGCTGTTCGGTCAGGAACAGGTGGGCGGCGGTGATGAGGGTGACGTGCCGGTGCCAGCCGGTGAACGAGCGGCCCTCGAAGTGGTCCAGGCCCAGAGCGGTCTTCAGCTCGCGGTAGTCGTGCTCGATGCGCCAGCGGGCTTTCGCCAGGCGGACGAGGTCCTTGGCGGGGATGTCGACGGGCAGGTTCGAGATCCAGTACTTCACCGGTTCGGCCTCTCCCTCGGGCCACTGCGCGATCAGCCAGGTCAGCGGGATCGTGCCGTCCGCTGCCGGTTTGGGACGGCGGCCGGCGAGGCGGACCCGCAGGAACACGAAGTGCGAGCTCATCGCTGCTTTCGAGCCCTTGCGCCAGGTCACGGTGCGGCCGGGGGCACGGGCCGCCGTAGGCCGGCTGGTGAGGTTCGGCGTCCTCGCCGTAGGCGGCCGCACCACCCGCACGGCCCGCCATGCCAGCCGGGCCCGGACGTCCTCGACCGGTCAGGTCGAGGACGTCTTGAACTGCTGTAAAAGACAACCGACATCAAGAAGTGGCTGCTGGCCCGCCCCTTCGGTTTCGTCTGCACCTCACGCCGACCAGCGCGTCCTGGCTGAGCCTGGGCGAGCGGTGGTTCGCCGAACCCACGCAGAAGAAGCTCAGGCGCGGCGTCCACCGCTCGGTCCAGGTCCTCGAACGCGACATCCGGGCCTGGCTCGCCGACTGGAACGAGCACCCCAGGCCCTTTGTCTGGACGAAGACAGCCGACGATGTTCTCAACAAGGTCGCCGCCTACTGCCGACGAATCTCTGACTCAGGTCACCAGCGCGGAGGGTCTCGGCCGCGCTGCCCGCACCCTCGGGCCGGGCGGCGGAACCGCGGGGTGGGCGGGGTGGGTCGGCCGGCTGCCGGAACGGCGAGTGCGTCGGCATCCGTCTCGTAGACCACCCGGACGACGGCGGCCCAACGGTCGGCTCAGCCGCCGGGGCAGAAGCCGGTGCCGTGGAGGGAGGCACCGGCCTCGCCGCTGTCGTAGGCGGCGAGGCTGGACCAGCCGCACACCTGCACGGCGGCCAGGTTGCCGGAGATCCGCAGGTAGTGCTTGCCGCGCAGGTCTATCCCTTTGCGGTCCTTGCCGCCCACGATGTTGACGTCGACCCAGGTCCTGTCGCCGGGGCTGTGGACCGCGCCCAGGCGGAAGGAGGCGAAAGCGCCCTTGTTGCCGCTGCAGTGGGCCCTGCCGTTTCCGCTGGTGTCTGTCAGAAGGCAGTAGTCGGAGACGAACGCCGTCTCGCGTACGTCGATGCGGATGTTGTAGCTGCCGGCCGCCTGCGCGCTCGGTGCCGACGCGGCCAGGAGGCCGATGGCCGCTCCTAGCCCGGCTGCCGTTGTCGCCAGCTTGTTGCGCAGAACCTTCATGGTGTGACGCTCCTTGGATCAGTGGGAAGAATCGGATTCCGGGGAGGGGCCGTGCGCCCCGGCGGACAGGCCGGCGCCTGCCCGTACGGGCCGAGTGGTCAGCCGGCGGCGCCGACGACCCGGACGGAGGAGTGCTTGCCCCGGAGGGCTTTGAGGGGCTGATAGGCGGGCGCATCCCAGAAGGCATGGGCGGCGGCCCGGTCGGGGAACGCGTGGATGACGGGTGTCGACGGGCGCCAGTCGCCTTCCAGCACGACGGGAGCCTGATCCACGACGAGGTTTGGGCACCCCGCCTCCGCGCGCATCGGCGGTGACACGGCGTCGGCGTAGCGCTGGAAGCCGTCCGGCTCATGGATGTCGAGGTCGATCACGACGCACGCGGGCCGGGTGTCCTTCCATGGTTGTCCCCCGCGTTGCGGCCGGCGCCCTGGCGGGGCACCCCCGGAACCAGGACGCCTGCGGGCCCCTGCGGCCCGGTGCCTCAGGGCAGGGTCAGGACCCGCTTGCCGCGGGTGTGGCCTGATGCGCCGGCCACGTGCGCCAGGGCGGCGTCCTCGAGCGGGTACGTGGCGGCGACGGTGACTGTGAGCTGCCCCGAGGCAGCCTGGCGGGCCAGCGCGGCCAGGTCGGCGGGGTCGCGCAACTGCGGCCCGGACTCGAAGGCGACGCCGAGGGCCGAGGCGGTGAAGTCGGCGATGGTGACGATGCGGTCGGTGCCCCCGAGCAGCGTCACGGAGTCGGGCAGGGCACCCTTCCCGGCGGCGTCGAAGACGGCGTGTGGGCCGCCGGGGGCGAGCGCGCGAACACGTTCGACGAGGCCGGGCCCGTATAGGGTCGGGGTGGCGCCGAGGGAGGCGAGGTAGTCCTGGTTGGCGGCTCCGGCGGTGCCGATCACGCGGACGCCCTGTCGGACGGCGAGTTGCACGGCCATCGTGCCCACCCCGCCGGTCGCCCCGTGGATGAGCAGGGTTTCGCCTTCGGCGACGGCCAGTCGGCGTAGCACGCGCCGGGCGGCGTCCCCGGCCACGGGCAACGAGGCGGCCTCCTGCCAGGACAGCTCGCGGGGTTTGGCGGCATAGCGGGAGGCGAGGGCGAACTCGGCGTAGGCGCCGGTGTCGGCCCAGGCCAGCACCTCCTCGCCGACCGCCACGTCCTCGACGCCCTCGCCGAGGGCGTCGACGGTCCCGGCGAACTCCGAGCCCAGGACCGCGGGAAGAGGGCTGGGGAAGATGTGCTCCATTGCTCCGGAGCGGATCTTTGCATCCACCGGGTTCACGCCGGCGGCACGGACGCGGACGCGGATCTGGCCGCGCCCGGGAGACGGGATGGGCTGTTCGGCTTCGTGCAGGACCTCGGGTCCGCCGAAGCGGTCGAAGACGACGGCGCGCATGGATGTGCTCCTGAAGGGTCATGGTCGGTGGGGTCGTCCGGTGGGCCGGCCGTCGCCGGCGACGGTGCTGTCGCTTCGGCAGATGGACTGTTCGACGGCCACAGCTGTGGCGACGAATGCTTCGACGGCGGCCGGGTCGAGTCCCTCGGTGGCGGTGGCCTCAAGGGCAGCCCACATCTTTTCGATGGGACGCCTGAGAGCCCGCCCTTGATCGGTGAGGTGGACGTTCATCACCCGGCGGTCGTGCTCGGAGGGGGTGCGGGTCAGCAGTCCGGCTTCCTGCATGCGCTTGACCGACTTCGAGACGGTCGAGTGGTCCAGGCCGACGCTTTCGAGGAGCTCGGTCTGGGATTGGCCGTCGCGGTCGAAGAGCTGCATCAGCAGCAGTTCTTGACCGGGGTGGAGGCCGAGCTCGCGGAGCATGCCTGCGGCGTGGGCACGGTGGGCGCGGGCAAGGGTGAAGATCGCGTAGCTGAGGCGTCCAGATCGTGCGGTGGACGGGACGGGCGGCCGGGTGGCGGCGGACATGGAAGCTCCTGGATCGGCGGTGCCAAGCGGCCATGGAAAGACCGGGGACGTACACCTAACACGCCCTTACGTGGCCGGCCAAGTACGAGCGGGGCCTGTGGGACGCGCATGGGCTGCCGCGTGGCGGATGCCGGAGCACATCGGCGGTTCGCCGTGGCGGCTTGCGAACGGGCCCGCCTGCGGCGTGGGCGTGCGGTCACGACGACACTCCGTGGCTGAGGGGACGAAATTTACGTTGCCAGCCACGTAAACGTACCACAGAAAGGTGGTCGGCCACATAAAAGACGTGGAGCGGGAGCGCGGCGGATGGCTTGGGGGGTCGGCCCGGGAGAGTTGCGGCCTGGCGCAGGCGGTCAGGATGGGGCCGGTTGGGTGGCGGCATGACGCTGTACTTCCTCCGATGTGCGGGCAGCGGGGGCAGGCGGCCCGTGGTCACCGCTGTGTACCGGCCGCAGCCCGGCCTGTATCCGGCCGGCCCGGTGGTTCCGGCTCACCCGGATACCCCGCCGCCCGGTGGGTGTGGCGGGCGGGCTCGCGCGCGCTGGCAGCAGTGGGCGGCCGCCTCGACGCAGTGGCCCTTTCCGGGGGTGAAGGTGGCGTCGTCCGCCACGCGTGAGAGCGCCAGGCCCCGGGGGCGGGCGTGCGGAAAAGTTTCTCGCCCGTCGGCGACGATTTTGCCGCGCCGGCGCAGTCAACTCTCCGACCCTTGCGTTTCCCCAAGGTCAGGAGGACCTCGTGACGAACGCCGCAACCAATCCGGAGCACCCGCACAAGCCCGCCTGGTTCGACATCTCCACCCCCGATGCGCCGCGCGCCCGCCGCTTCTACCAGGAACTGTTCGGCTGGCCGGTCCACGTACTCGACGGAACCTACGCGCTGGTCGGAGCCGACGGCGGCGAACCGACCGGCGGAATCGGCCAGTCCGGCCCGAGCAGCCCGTACACCGGAATCGTCGTGTACTTCCAGGTGGCGGACGTGGACGCGGCACTCGCCGCCGCCGAGGAACTGGGTGGCCGGCGCCGACTGGAACCCCAGAGCCTGCCCGGACGGGGCCGGATCGCCGTCTTCGACGACCCGGACGGCAACCCCGTCGGCGTGCTCAGCGCCTAGGAACGAGACAGGAGACCCGTGATGACGACAACCAGCCTCAAGGCCGACCTGCACCGACACCTGCAGGATGCCCGCGAGACCATGCTGTGGAAGCTCGACGGTCTCGCGGAGCGCGAGACCCGCCGCCCCCTGACACCGACCGGAACCAATCTCCTCGGCCTCGTCAAGCACCTGGCGGGCGTCGAACTGCTCTACCTGGGCTGGGTGTTCGACCGGCACTACACAGAGCCAGTCCCCTGGTTCCGTCCGGACCTCGGTCCGGCCGGCCTCCCGCCCAACACCGACCAGTGGGCCACCCACGAGGAGTCTGGCGCCTACATCGTCGACACCTACCGCAAGGCATGGGAGCACGCCGATGCCACCATCGAGGCACTGTCGCTGGACGCCGTCGGCCACGTGCCGTGGTGGCCGGAGCAGGCCGGTGCCGCCAGCCTGCACCGGGTGCTGGTCCACCTCATCGCCGAGACCGAGCGCCACACCGGGCACGCCGACATCATCCGCGAGCTGATCGACGGCGCTGCGGGCTACCGTCCAGGTGCGAAGCGACTGCCCCCCGAGGACGCCCAGTGGTGGGCGCAGTACCGCAATCGAGTAGCCGCGGCGGCCGAACGGAGCTGACCACCCCGCCACCCCCGGCAGCCGCCTCCGTTCGCGCCGGCGGTGCGTAGCGCGCGTCACAGCCGAGATGACCGGCGCCCGAGACGTGGGCCTGTTTCGGGTGCCGGTACCGGAGATGCGCCTGCCCTCCTGTTCCACGACGCCCAATCGATCCCTGAGTGGGGGTGACCGCCGCCTGCGTGGACCGGCATCCGAGGGCCCCGGGCGTGACGCCCGCGCCTCGGTATGGGCAGGGCGGCTCAGGGGGGACCGCCGCACCGGGCACGGGCGTCCCAGTCCTCGCGGCCGTCCTCCGCCTGCTGCATGCCCGCTGCGCGGAAGGCACGCCCGTCGTCGTCATCGTCATCGTCATCGCCATGGGCAGTTGATGGCGGGTCCAGGGCGCGGCCGGGGAGTGTAGGGTCCTGGCCGTGTAGACGCTCCAGTGCGTCACCTGCCAGCCGAATCCGCCGGAGTTCGAGTCGAAGTACACCGGGCCGGGCCCGGCGTAGCCCAACTCCGTGGTGACGCCGTGGGTGACCGTGCGGATGAGGTGTGCAGGTGGCCCCACGTCTCCATCCCGGACAGCTCCACCCGTGCGGGGGGGGCGCAGCTGGACCTCTCACCGCAGGCGTGCCCGTCGGCTGTCACGTACTGCGCGAGACCCAACGCCCGTCGGCTCACGCTCGCCGAGGCCTTCGCGGCGGTCGGTCTGCCGGCTCCCGGGCCGGACGCATACTCCGGCCAAGGCTGGTGCCGAGCCCAACCGGCGGCGAGACGGAGGCGTGTGTCGGGGTGCTGCATACGGGGCGCACGGGCAGGTGCCCACGGCAGTGTGCAGGACGAGCGGCGGCTCGGCGGGGCTTGGCCGCCCGGGCCGCGCCTTCGGCTACAGGTCGGTGTAGGGCGGGATGACCCTCACGATCGCGATCAGGCGCAGACGCGGCAGGGGCAGAGCGTAGAACCAGCCGTCGTCCAGGAGGGGGATGCGGCGCAGGCCTCCGGGGACGCCTTTGCGGCCGCCTTCGCCGATGTCGGTGACGTCGACGCAGACGTCGGCGAGGGCGACGAGTTCGTCGGCCAGGCGCTCGACCTCGGCGGTGACGTGGGCGGGCAGGCCCTTGAGGACCTCATCGGCGTTCGGGTCGTACTCCCAGCGCCAGCCGGTCACCGGGCCCCGCCGAGCGGGATGCCGGCCTCTGCCGCTGCCACATCGAGGATGCGGCCGATCTCCGCGGCGATCTTTGCGGCTTCGGCCGGGGTGGCGGCATCAGCGGCCTGGTCCTCGAGCGCGTGGAGGCGGGCCGCCTGGTGGGGGTGGCGTTCGATGGCGACGTAGAGGGCCCATTGGCGCAGGAAGCGGCGCATCGGGGCGGAGCTGACCTGCTCGCGGGCACGCGCGACGGCGGTGGCGCGTTCGGCGTCGAAGGTGGGCACCGCATCGGGAGCCAGCCGGGCGAGGGCCGCGCGCAGGTCTTCGGCCGTCGCCGGCGGCTGCGGGCCCGCCGGGTCGGAGGGGTGCTCGGCGGCCGTGCTCATGCCGCCTCCGCCGTTTCGACCGTCTGCGTCTGGGCGCGGTGGGCGGCGGCCAGGGTGGAGACGTGCTGGCGGGACCAACCGACCTTCGCCGCGACCGCCGCCGGCCCGCCGCGCTCGTAGCCGGCCGCGATCCGCCCTGCCGCCCGCCCCAGGGCGGTGCGGGCCCGCTCAAGAGCCTCCGCGTGCTCGGTCACGGCGGCCGCCAGGCGGTCCAGTTCCGCAGCTTCGTCCGGCGTCAGAACGACCCGGGGGGTGCGCGGGGGGTGCGTCATACCGGCCAGCCTGCCCCACCCGTACCGCAACCGCAACCGCAACCGCACTTGACGGGCAGGGGCGGGTGAGGGCGGGCCGGCGGCGCGGGACCCTGCTGCCGGTGTGGCGCTCGCTGCGGGCGGGTGGGCTTGTGGCACGCCTTGGGGCTGGCGCTGGCCGCCGCGTTCAGGGCGGCCGGTTCGCCGTCGAGACCCGCGGCGAGGATGGGTTGCCGGTTTCTCCCGCCCACCGATCCTCCGACCGGCTGACCGTCGGCCCCTGGCGGCAGTCTGGCATCTGCGGGACGGCCCTGCTCTGCCGTCCTCCCCTGCCCCCTGCCCCCTGCCCCCTGCCCCCTGCCCCCTGCCGTCCGGCCTGAGATGTGGCGCAGGGGGAAGCCGTCGCCATCGGCGCCGACGACGACGCCTCCGGGATCCTGCGCACCGTGGCCGAGCACAAGGTGCGCCGCCTGCCTGTGATCGACGGCCACACCCTCGTCGGGATCGTCGCGCAGGCAGACGTCGCCCGCGCCCTGCCCGACCCGCAGGTGGGCGACCTCCTCCAGGCCCTCTCCACCGACTGACCCTCGCTTCCGAGCAGCGCCGGTGCAGGGGGGTTCAGGGAGGCTGTGACTGCTGAGCGGGTCGTCGGCTCAGCCGTTGGCGGGTACCGGCCCGGTCGGGGCAGGCAGTGCCCGGCGGGCATGGGGACAGGGCGTGGCAGAGATGGCCATGGGAATGCGCATCCGGCGCAGGAGGTCCCGCGTGATGCGCTTGCGCAAAGTGGTGCCCCAGGCGAGCCCCGGGTGGCGGGAGCGCAGGTGGGAGAGCGCGCGGGTGCCCAGGCCGGTGCCGTGGAAGCGCTCGTCGATGACGATGGCGGTGATGACGCCCTGGGCGCAGTCGGTGCAGATCCGGTACTGGACCCGGCCGACGACCTGGCGGATGTGGACAAGGAGCAGGCATTCCTCGCCGGGCCCGGACGTGTCCGGGATGTGCGTGGACAGGAAGTCGATCGCCCGGTAGGCGAGGACACGTCGGCGCAGGCGGCCGGTGAGCCGGCTGCGGCGGGAGTGCCTGGCGCCGATATGACCGGACGGTGATGCCGGGGCTGCGGGGGCAGAGCCGAACAGACTGTTGCCGGTGGGACGCGCATGTTGTCCGTGCATGGCCTCTCGTGTGCCCTGACAGGCCAGGGATACCCCTCCCGGTGCACCGGCCACTACACCCCGGGGGCCCCTGTGCGGTGAGGGAGGCGGCGAAGACGGGCGGCGGGAGGTCGCGGCTGGGACGGCCTTCTCCCACGGTGCCTCGGGGATGGCCGGGACCCAGTCGGCTGAGGCAGGCACGAGCGTGCAGGGCCACCTCACGGGGGACGTGGCGTAGTCCGTCGGTCGCAAGCCACCGGCGTCACAGGGCGCACTGGTCGGTGGGGCTTCAGCCGGCCAGTCCGTCCGCCGGGCCGCTTTCGACCTGGTAGATCTTGGTCCAGGTGTCGCCACACCGGCAGGAGTAGGTCTCGACCAGTTCACCGGCCGCTGAGACGTCCATGCCGTCCTGAAGACGGACGTGCACGTGCTCGCCCATGACGGATCCTTTCCTGCGGAGACGGGGTCGGCTCAGTGTGTGCGGCGGCGGTGCCCGCCGCAACGCCCTTCCGATAGGTGGACAAACGGCCCTGCCCCAGCGGGCAGCGGGGCCGTGCCGTGCCCATGGGGAGGCCGTGTGACTCAGCGCAGTGAAGTCGTCGGGTGTCCCGCGTGCGGGCGTCGTAACAGGGTGCGGCAGGCGCCGCCGTACGTCCTGGTCGACCTATGGGCCGCGTGGTGCGGGCCCTGCCGCATGGTCAGTCCCGCCCTGGAGCAGGTCGCCACGGAAATGGCGGGCCGCATCGAACCCGTCACGGTCGACATCGACCGCAGCCCCCAGCTCAGGGCCCGCTTCGCCATCCAGGCCGTCCCCACCCTTCTGATCCTCGACCGCGGAAAGGTCGTCGCCCGGACCATGCCCACAAGGCAATCAGCAACAGATGCCTGGCCTGCCCACATGGCGGTCCTGGCGCGCCCCGCCGCCCTTTGTCCGGGTCAACCGGTGATTTCGATGCGGCGGGGCTTCGCCGTCTGCGTTCTGGGGATGTGCACGGTGAGCACCCCGTGGGCCAGTTCCGCGCTGATGTGCTCGGCGTCAGCGTCGGCAGGCAGGCGCATCCGGTAGTCGAACTGTCCGATCCTGCGGGTCTGCTGCCGAAGGACACCGACACGCTCCTTCTCCTTGACCTCCCCGTGGACGGCGAGCTCCGAGTCGAGAACCTCGATGGTGATCTGATCCCTGTGCAGGCCTGGCAGATCGAGCTCGATCACGTAGGAGTCATCGGTCTCCTCGACGTCGCCCGCCGGCTCCCAGGGATGCTCGGGCACCAGCCCACCGCCTCCGGGAACGGCCGCCGCCCACAGCCGGCCCATGCGGTCGGTGAGGTCCTGGAACTCCCGGAGAAGGTCCCGCCGAGTTGAGCCCTCACGGTGAGCAGGAACTGTCATGGCCGATCACCCTCTCTTCAGGCTGCTCGTCCGACAGCGAACCGCTGCAGTGCTTCTCTCTCTCGATTATCCAAAGTCCCTCGTGCCACGCCAGAAGGTGCGAAAGGAGGCGTCCGCGAGGGCGGACCCGCTGCCTCCAACAACATCCGGGCGACCAGTTCGGGAGCATCGGCCCCTCGGGACGGGGCCTTGGTTGGACCTGGGTGGACTCTGGCTCATACCGCCAGACCGAGCCCGCTCCACACGCCGGACATTGAGCAACCCCCGAGGAAGCGGAGCAGCAAGCGAGATCTGCTTCGTGCCCGCGTGCCCGCCCGCCGGTTGCGGCTTTGGCGGGGCGGTGACCGGCGCCTGGCCGGCGACGGTGACTTCCTGCTCGTCGCCCAGTCGGCTGTTCGGTTCACCCGGACGCGCAAGCTGCGCGCCGGGCGGGCCCACGCAGGCCGCGGTAAACAGGTCGGGAGCGTGCCGGGGCCCTGCAGTTCTGCGCGCTGCCCGCTTCATGACTGCCATCAGGGGATTCGTATGGCCACGGTGACCGAAGAGCCGATCGCGCCCGTGCCGACGCCCGGGAGAACCCCGGGCCAGGTGGTGGTCTCATGGATCACGACGACCGACCACAAGAAGATCGGGCACCTCTATCTGATCGCGTCGTTCGCCTTCTTCGTCATCGGAGGCGTGCTGGCCCTGCTCTTGCGGGCGGAGCTGGCGCGGCCGGGGATGCAGATCGTCTCCAACGAGCAGTACAACCAGATCTTCACCCTGCACGGCACGATCATGCTGCTGCTGTTCGCGACGCCGACGTTCGCCGGGTTCGCCAACGCGATCATGCCACTGCAGATCGGTGCCCCGGACGTGGCCTTCCCCCGGCTGAACATGCTGTCGTTCTGGCTGTTCCTCTTCGGCGGCATCATCGTGGTGACCGGTGTGTTCACCACACAGGGAACCGCGGACTTCGGCTGGACCGCGTACACGCCGCTCAGCGGTGGCGAGCGCACGCCCTACGCGGGCGCCGACATGTGGATCATGGGGCTCGCGTTTGCCGGCTTCGGCACCATCCTGGGTGCGGTCAACTTCGTCACCACGATCATCTGTATGCGTTCGCCCGGCATGACGATGTTCCGGATGCCGATCTTCACCTGGAACGTCCTGCTGACCTCGGTGCTGGTCCTGTTCGCGTTCCCCGTCCTTGCGGCGGCGCTGCTCGCGCTGGAGGCGGACCGGAAGTTCGGCGCCCACGTCTTCGACCCGGCCAACGGCGGGCCGATCCTGTGGCAGCACTTGTTCTGGTTCTTCGGGCATCCCGAGGTCTACATCATTGCGCTGCCGTTCTTCGGCATCATCACCGAGGTCATCCCGGTCTTCTCCCGCAAACCCATCTTCGGCTACATGGGCCTGATCGCGGCGACCGTCTCGATCGCGGGCCTGTCGCTGACGGTGTGGGCGCACCACATGTTCGCCACGCAGGCGGTCCTGCTGCCCTTCTTCTCGTTCATGACGTTCCTGATCGCGGTCCCGACCGGGGTGAAGTTCTTCAACTGGATCGGCACGATGTGGAGGGGCTCGCTCTCCTTCGAGACGCCGATGCTGTGGTCCATCGGATTCCTGGTGACCTTCCTCTTCGGCGGCCTGACCGGCATCATCCTGGCCTCACCGCCCATGGACTTCCACGTCACCGACTCCTACTTCGTCGTCGCGCACTTCCACTACGTCGTCTTCGGAACCGTCGTCTTCGCCATGTTCGCCGGGTTCTACTTCTGGTGGCCGAAGATGACCGGCACGATGCTCGACGAACGCATCGGCAAGATCCACTTCTGGAACCTGTTCATCGGCTTCCACCTCACCTTCCTCGTCCAGCACTGGCTGGGCGCCGAGGGCATGCCCCGCCGCTACGCCGACTACCTCGCAGCCGACGGATTCACCGCCCTCAACACCCTCTCCACCATCGGAGCGTTCCTGCTGGGAGCCTCGACGCTTCCCTTCTTCTACAACGTGTGGAAGACAGCCAAATTCGCTCCGCGCGTCACCGTCGACGACCCCTGGGGATACGGACGCTCGCTGGAGTGGGCCACCTCCTGCCCGCCACCGCGCCACAACTTCGTCACCCTCCCCCGGGTGCGCTCGGAGTCACCTGCTTTCGACCTCCACTTCCCGGAAATCGCCGCGCTGGACTATCGAGGCGACCAAAAACGGGACGCCATCGACCAGGACCGCGCCTCGGCACCCCGCGGATCCGCTCCTGGCCAGGGCACCGACACCACCCCCTAGCGGGGCGAGCCCCTGATGGGAAAGGACCCACACGAGACAGCAGCCGGCCTGGCCCGGCTCGAGGGCTACCTCATGAGCCAGTCAGCCCTCCGGGAAGCCGACCAGGCAGGCGAGACCTTCGCCCGCGGCCTGAGCTGGCTCGGCCTCCAAGAACAAGAGGAAATCGCCACCCGCTTCGCCCAACACCACCTGCGGCTGCGCCGGCAGGCGCTGCGCGCCGTCGTCGAGCGCTCCGAAGAACTCAGAACCGAGTACAGCCGGCGCTACACCACCCTGCGCACGCGCCTGATCGGAACCTGCCTCACGCTCTGCGCGCTCTGCATCGCCGCAGCCATCCTCCTCGCGACGGCCTGACAGGCAACGGACGGCCCTCGCCCACGGGCGACGAAGGGTCCAAGCGCGCATCAACGCTCCGCTGCAGCTGCCGGCGGATCAGTGAGCGGCTTTGGGCTGATGCGGTCGCAAAGACCAGGGCGGAGGCTTGAGGTATGCCCCCACGCCCACCCGTGATCGTCTATCCACCCTCGCCCACGGGCGGCCGGCGGGTGCGCGTGGACGGACAGATCCTCGGGCTGGCACACAGCCTGACCGACATCGTCGACCTGCTGCGGCGGGCAGGCCTGGAGTTGTCGGAGTACGAGGCGGCGCGGTCCGCCTTGATCGAATGGAGGGGCGGCGGCCCGTACGTGTGGGTCAGGCCACCCCCATAACAGGCCTCAGCGGAACGCCGCGCGCCGCGGGTGGTGAGAAGACCTCAGGCTTCGCTTCGGGCCGCCGACCTCTCCCGCCCTCACCGGCACGTGGAGCAGCTCCGTGGTCGCAGAGTGGCCCGAGGGCGGGCGCATGAACCGCCTGGTCCCCCGGCCTGACGCCAGCCGAGGGCTCAGGAGAAGCCGTCGTGGCGTCGGCAGCGTGCTCGCGTGCGGTGCTCTTGTCATACCCCATCGGTAACGTTGCGATCATGACTTTGGACCAGGGCCTGAACGGCCACATCGGTACGGGGCCGGTACTCACGCGCGGTGGCGAGGCCGAGGCCTGCGCCGATCCCAGTGCTGTGATGACGCTTTTCGCCGATTCGGCGCAGACCGGGGGTGCGTTCACGAGCTACCGCTCGACCTTCCTCGAGGGCGCGACCGGCGCGCCTGCGCACTTCCACACGCGCGCCTGGGAGTTGTTCTTCGTGCTGAGCGGCTCGCTCCAGGTGTTGCTCGGTGAGGAAGTGACCATCCTGCACCAGGGTGACTTCCTCGCCGTGCCGCCGGGCACCCCGCACGCCTTCCGCGCCGCCCCGGGCTCGGGCGCCGACGTCCTGTGCGTCTTCACACCGGGCATGGACCGCTTCGACTACCTGCGCCTGCTGGGGCAGGTCACCCGCGGTGAGGAGCCCGCGAGCCGGCTCGCCGAGACGTCGGAGCGCTTCGACAACCACTACGTCGACAGCCCGGTCTGGCGCGCGACCCTGGAGGCGTCGGAGTGATCACCCCGGACACCCGCATCCGGATCGCCCGCCCCTCCCGGAACCTTGTGGCCGCTGAGCGCTTCTACGTCGAGGGGCTCGGGCTCGACGTCCTGTGGCGCACAACCGAGCGTGTCTCCGGCGAGCATGATCTGGTGATGCTCGGACTCCCGGGCGGCTCCTGGCATTTCGAGCTGACCCACGACCCCGAGCGGCCACTGGAGCCCACGCCGACGGTAGACGACCTCTTCGTCCTCTATCTCGGTGCCCCGGTCGACGATGCCCTCGTCGACCGCCTCCTCGCCGCAGGCGGCACCCGGGCCACGGCGCACAACCCCTACTGGGACGAGTACGGCGTCACCGTTGCCGATCCTGACGGCTACCGCCTGGTGCTTTGCACGCGTTCCTGGAGTGCCTGAAGTCTGCTGGACCGGCAACGCCACTACCGTGTCCTCGCCGACCTGGAAGACGCCGCGGGCGTCCTGCCCGACCTCGCCCCCGGCGTGCTGATGGAGGGCGAGGGCATCGGACGGCGGCTCCGGCAGCGGAGGCAGTCGGCCCGCACGGACCGCCAGTCCATGAGGGGGCACGCATGACCGGCAGTAGCGCCAGGTCCTGGGCTGAGTACGATCCGCTGATCGTTCGGCAGATGACCGTTTCGCGCCGGACACGACGGGGAGACGCTCAACAGGCCACCGGAGCACCGAGGCTCCGCCTGGCGGGCCGGTGGCGGCTCCACCGTGCATCTGATTCGGGTGAACGGCCCGCGGAGGCGTGCCGGAGCCACGGCTCCGTCATCAGCGAATTTCGGGGTTGAGGCCCTGCGTCTCGTCTCTCTCACCGCCGTGCCGCGGCGTGCCGCGGTACCGAAGGAGACATCATGAGAGCAGCGGTATATGAAGGGCCGCGAACGGTCGTGGTGAAGGACGTACCGGACGCGAAGATCGAACATCCCTGCGACATCCTCGTCAAGATCACCACCACCAACATCTGCGGTTCGGACCTGCACATGTACGAGGGCCGCACCTCGTTCGAGTCCGGCCGCACCCTGGGACACGAGAACATGGGCCAGGTCGTGGAGGTCGGCTCGGCCGTGCGGAAGGTCCAGGTCGGCGACTACGTGGTCCTGCCCTTCAACATCGCCTGCGGCTTCTGCAAGCAGTGCGAGCAGGGTCTGACCAACTACTGCCTGACCATGCAGCCGGAACCGGCCCTTGCCGGAGCTGCTTACGGCTTCGCCGACATGGGCCCCTACCAGGGCGGCCAGGCAGAGCTGCTGCGGGTGCCCTACGGCGACTTCAACGCGCTGCGCCTGGGCGAGGACGCCGCCGAGCGCCAAACGGATTACGTGATGCTCGCCGACATCTTCCCCACCGGCTATCACGCCACCGAAATGGCCCACGTCAAGCCGGGTGACCAGACCATCGTCTTCGGGGCCGGGCCCGTCGGGCTGATGGCGGCCTACTCCGCCGTACTCAAAGGCGCCGGCCGCGTCTGGGTGGCCGACCACCAGCCCGACCGGCTGCTCAAGGCTGAGGAGATCGGGGCCATCCCGATCAATACCGCCGAGCAGGACCCGGCGGAGGTCGTCAAGGAAGCCACCCTCGGTCTGGGCGCCGACAACGGGTGTGAGTGCGTCGGCTACCAGGCACACGACCACCAGGGAGTCGAGGACGCCGGCCTCACGCTCAATGGGCTGATCGACTCGGTCAGGTTCACGGGCGGCATCGGCGTGGTCGGCGTCTTCCTGCCCCAGGACCCCGGCGGCGAAGAGGCCCAGGGCGAGCTGGAGGCACAGGGCAAGGTGCCGCTCGACTTCGGGATGATGTGGTTCAAGGGCCAGCACATGGGGACCGGCCAGGCGCCCGTGAAGAAGTACAACCGGGCGCTGAGGGACCTGATCGCCGGCGAGAAGGCGACGCCGAGCTTCATCGTCTCCCACGAGCTCAGCCTGGACGAGGCCCCCACCGCCTACGAGCACTTCGACGTCCGTGACGAGGGCTGGACGAAGGTGGTGCTGCATCCAGACGGCCACGGCAACGGCCACAAGCCGTAAGGAGAGAACCGGACTTCAGCCGCTCCAGCACGACACCGTCGGCGACCTTCACCCACAGGGGTGTAGGCCGCGGCGGCCAAGCAGGCCTTAAGCCGTGAGCACAGGCCCGGCTTGGCCACGATGCTCACGATATGGGCGCGGACCGTGCGTTCGGTGATGACGAGGCCTCGGCGATCTCGCCGTTGGTTGGGCCGTCGGCGAGGAGGAGAAAGACCTCCTGCTCGCAGGTGGTGAGCGTGGCGAGGGCGGTCACCCCTGTCGTACGCCAGGGGCAGGGATCTGGCGGTGCTGTCCCTGGGGACTGGTGAGCCGCGGGCTCGGTTCGTGGGGTGTGCCGGACGGGGGACACCTGGTCAGTGGCGTGCCGGTCCGGTGCCGGTGTCGCGTGCGGTCAGGGCGTGTCCTCGCGCGACCGGGACTTGGCGACCCAGTAGGCGCCCTGGACGATCAGGGCGATGCCGGCCAGCTGCGGCCCGTGCCTCAGGAGCGTGTCGTCGCCCGCCATCGGGAGCAGGCCCCAGGTGGTGATGACCACGAGGACGAATCCGAGGACACCGGCTGCGCTGCCTGCCGCGCGAGGTAGAACGCGGGCGACCGGTGCGACTGGCCAGGTTCCGGTGCATTCGTGATCATATCTGATGGGACTGGCCGGCAGCGGCGCCGGCCTGGACGTCCGGGAGGGCGCGCTCGCGCCGCCTCCTCAGGAACGCCGCTACGGGAGGCGGATGTGCACGACGCAGGTGTCGTCGCGTCTGGCCGACAGGCTGTGCAGGGGTGAGAGCAGGACGCCGAGCGGGTCCGCCGCCCCGGGGGTGCACACCTCCGCCGCGGTCCGGGCGAGGCGGGCGAAGCCCTCGTCGAGGTGTTCGGTGGGCCTCTCCATCAGCCCGTCCGTGTAGAGCAGGATCTGGTCGCCCGGGCGCAGGCGGGAGCGGGCTTCGGTGAAGCGGGGCCGGGCGTTGGCCCCCAGCAGGACGCCGGCCGGCCGGTCCAGGTACCGGGCCCGGCCGTCCCGGATCAGCAGCGGCGGGGGGTGGCCCGCCTGTGCCCAGGTGAGGCACTGTTCGGCGGGGTCGTACACAGCCATGATCATGGTCGCCGTCCCGAACCGGGCGTCACCGGTGTGCAGCAGCAGCGTGTTCAACCGGTGGAGCACCTCCACCAGCGGACTGCCGGTGATGACCATGCCCTTCGCGCTGAACCGCAGCTGGGCCATCGTGGCCACGGCGTCCAGACCGTGCCCCGCCACGTCGCCGACGACGAACAGGGCGCTGCCGTCGGGCAGTTCGATGGCGCTGTACCAGTCCCCGCCGACGTTGACGCCGTCCGCGGCGGGCTCGTACGCCACCTCCACGTGCAGTCCGGCCAACCGCAGCGACTGCTCCGGGATCGGCAGCAGGGCGTGCTGCAGGCGGGAGGCCAGGGCGCGCTCGGCCTGCAGGAGGCCGTGCTGGTGCGCCCTCTCCCGCTCGGAGCGCAGCAGTTCCTCCTCGGCCTGCTGCTGGCGCGTGAGGTCCTGGAAGAGGCCGTGTACCTCCACCGGCGTCCCCGTCGCGTCGACGACGGCCTCGGCGACGATGCGGACGTGGCGGACGCCCGCGGGGGTGGCGACGCTGACCCGGCGGTCGAGCGGCACCGCGTGGTGCAGCAGGTCCCGGACGGCCCGGCCGGCCTCGGGTCTGTCCTCCGGGACGAGGTGTTCCGGCAGGTCCTCCCAGGCTATCGGCCCCTCGGACGGGTCCCGTCGGAACACCGTGTACACCTGGTCCGACCATTCGGCGGCCCCCGTGGCCGGATCCCACTGGCCCCAGCCGAGGTTTCCCAGCCGCTGCATGTCCGCCAGGCGCAGCTCCTCGCGGTCTCCCGTGTCGTGGCGCTCCCAGGAGACCACGAGCCGCCGGCCCATGCGGACGGCCCGGACGGAGAAGGTGGACAGGCGCGGGGTGCCGGCGGCGACCTCCTCGTACCGGAAGGGGTCGCCCTCGTAGACGGTGCCGTTCTCCAGGGCGTCCAGATAGCCGTGCCACAGGGCCGTTCCGACGACGGTCGGATAGTTCTCCGCGATGCGGACGCCGATCAGCTCCTTGCCCCGGCGGCCCGAGACGTCGAGGGCGCCGGGAGAGGCCGCGTCCACGCGGAAGTCCTCCACCCCTCCCCCCGGGCCGAGCAGGGGCGTGAGCACGATCACCGAGCCGGACAGCGCGTCGAGCATCCGCTGCGCGGCGCAGAGGTCCTCGTCGGTCGGGGACGCGGGCGTCGGCAGGCCGCTCAACGCCGCGCCGCACAGCTGCACCGCGTGGTGCAGGAGGTCGCGCGTGGCCGGGTCGAACGGCTCGGGACGGGCCCGGAAGAACCCCACGGCGGCGGTGGTGTCCCGTGGGGCCGGGAAGGGGAGCCAGGCGCGCGTCGGCCACCTCTCCGGCTCGCCGATCAGGGTGTACTGCCCGGCGTCCCGGCCGTGGGCCTCCAGCCACACCGGCAGCCCGGTCTCCAGGGCCCGCAGCGGCGCCACGGAGACTCCGGGGGGCACGTGCCGCCACTGCCCGGCCAGCTCGGGTCCGAGCCCGGCGCTGGCCCACAGGTCCACGCCGCCGCCCGCCGCGGCCGCATAGATCACCACGCAGTCCACCCCGGTCGCCGGCCCGAGGCGGTCGCGCAGCCCCGCGGCCACACCCTGGGCGGAGCGGGCCAGCGCCAGGGTCCGGGCCAGACCGGGGGGAACGACGCGCCCGGCGCCGGAGCGCCGCACCGGTTCCGGCTGCGCGCCGGCCACGGCCGGCGGCACGCCCTCACGGGACGCGGGCTCCTCGCGGGCGGGGCCGGCGCAGGCCGGTGCCGGGACGCGGGCCGTCCCGGGAGCCTCGTCCAGCACGGCCCAGCACTCTTCCAGGAGCCCGTGCCCGTGCCGGTGCGCGGCGGCCGCGAGCTCTGCGTGAGCGCGGTCGGCCGAGAGCCCCGCGGAGCCCATCAGCAGGCCCTTCGCCCTCTCCACCACGGCGGCCTCGGCCGCGTCGCACTTCGCGCGGGCAAGCTCGTCCCGCAACCTGGCCACCACCTTGGCCAGAGCCAGCTTCGCGTCCGGGCAGTCGGACTTCTCGGGCGGGCGGGTCATGGTCCGAGCATCGCACGGGAAGGGCCCCCGGACGGTACCTCTTCACGTCCTCGTCACCGTGCGCTGCGCCGCATCGCGCCGAGCCCCCTTCGCCCCGGGCCCGGCCGGCGAAGGCCCATGTGATTGCGGCGGGCGTTCCGGGGTAGCCGACCCGGGCGCGGCCGCGTCGACCGTCTCGTCAAGGTTCGGTGGTTTTCCTGATCCTTTCAGGGGTGGGGTAGCCTCCTGGGCGGTACGTGCCTGCGTCACGCACCTGCGATGCGGTGGCCGGACGATGTGCGGCGACGGGTGCGATCGGGGTGCCGGCAGCGGGCCCGGCGTTCTACGGAAGGCGACGTTCGATGGCTGGCTCAACCCTGCCCGAAGGCTCGCGGGCGCAGGCCGGGCCGGAGCCCGGGGCCGCACAGGTCGGCGAGCCGGAGCTCAGACTGCTGCTGGCCGGCCTGACGGCCGTACGGGACGGCGACTTCGGCACCCGTCTGCCCGGCGATGCCGACGGCCTCCTGGGCGAGATCGCCACGGTCTTCAACGGCATGGTCGACCAACTGTCCCGGTTCACCTCGGAGCTGACCCGCGTCGCCCGCGAGGTCGGAACCGAGGGCAGGCTCGGCGGCCAGGCGCAGGTCCCGGGCGTCTCGGGTACGTGGGAGGACCTCACCGACTCGGTCAACGCGATGGCCGGCAATCTGACCACGCAGGTCCGCGACATCGCCCAGGTCGCCACCGCGGTGGCCAAGGGCGACCTCTCCCAGAAGATCACCGTGGACGCCCGCGGCGAGATCCTGGAGCTGAAGAACACCGTCAACACGATGGTGGACCAGCTGAGTGCGTTCGCCGGCGAGGTGACCCGGGTGGCCCGGGAGGTCGGCACCGAGGGGATCCTCGGGGGCCAGGCCGACGTCAAGGGCGTCTCGGGCACCTGGCGCGACCTGACCGACTCCGTCAACTTCATGGCGGGCAACCTGACCAGCCAGGTCCGCGCGATCGCGCAGGTCGCCACGGCCGTTGCCGAGGGCGACCTCTCGCAGAAGATCACCGTCACCGCGCGCGGCGAGATCCTCGAACTCAAGGACACCATCAACACGATGGTGGACCAGCTCAGCTCGTTCGCCGGCGAGGTGACCCGGGTGGCCCGGGAAGTCGGCACCGAGGGCCGGCTCGGCGGCCAGGCCGACGTACGCGACGTCTCGGGCACCTGGCGCGACCTCACCGAGTCCGTGAACGTCATGGCCGACAACCTCACGGCGCAGGTCCGCTCGATCGCCGAGGTCACCACGGCCGTCGCCCAGGGCGACCTGACGCAGAAGATCCGGGTCGACGCGCGCGGCGAGATCCTGGAGCTGAAGGAGACCATCAACACGATGGTCGACCAGCTCTCCGCCTTCGCCGACGAGGTCACCCGCGTCGCGCGCGAGGTGGGCACCGCCGGCAACCTCGGCGGCCAGGCCACGGTACGGGGCGTATCGGGCACCTGGAAGGACCTCACCGACAACGTCAACGTCATGGCGTCCAACCTCACCGGGCAGGTCCGCTCCATCGCCCAGGTGGCCACCGCCGTCGCCCGCGGCGACCTCTCGCAGAAGATCACCGTCGAGGCGAAGGGCGAGGTCGCGCAGCTCGCCGGAGTCATCAACACGATGGTGGACACCCTGTCGGCGTTCGCCGACGAGGTGACGCGCGTGGCCCGCGAGGTCGGCACCGAGGGCATCCTCGGCGGTCAGGCCAGGGTCCCCAACGTGGCGGGCACCTGGAAGGACCTCACCGACAACGTCAACTTCATGGCGCACAACCTGACCAGCCAGGTGCGCAACATCGCCCAGGTCACGACGGCGGTGGCCAACGGCGACCTCACCCGCAAGATCGACGTGGACGCCCGCGGCGAGATCCTGGAGCTCAAGACCACCATCAACACGATGGTCGACCAGCTGAGTTCCTTCGCCGCCGAGGTCACCCGCGTCGCCCGGGAGGTCGGCAGCGAAGGCAGGCTCGGCGGCCAGGCCGAGGTGGAGGGCGTCTCCGGCACCTGGAAGCGGCTGACCGAGAACGTCAACGAGCTCGCCGGCAACCTCACCCGGCAGGTCCGGGCCATCGCGGAGGTCACCAGCGCCGTCGCCGAGGGCGATCTCACCCGGTCGATCACGGTCGACGCCTCCGGCGAGGTCGCCGACCTCAAGGACAACATCAACTTCATGGTGGAGTCCCTGCGCGAGACCACCCGCGCCAACGAGGAGCAGGACTGGCTCAAGACCAACCTGGCCCGCATCTCGGCCCTCACCCAGGGGCGGCGGGACCTCGCCGTCGTCGCCGACTCCATCATGGACGAGCTCACGCCGCTGGTGTCGGCCCTGTGCGGTGCCTTCTACCTGGCGGAGGACACGCCCGAGGGCACCGTGCTCCAGCTCGTCGCCTCCTACGCCTTCCCCGAGGGCGCCCGCCCGACCCGCTTCCGGCTGGGCCAGTCCTTCGTGGGCCAGGCGGCCCGCAGCAAGACCCCCATCGCCGTCGACTCCCTCCCGCCGGACTACCTCGCCGTCTCCTCCGGTCTGGGCCGCACCGAGGCGCTCCACCTGATCGTGCTGCCGATCGTCGTGGAGGAGCAGGTGCTCGGCGTCATCGAGCTGGCGTCGGTGCGCCCGTTCACCCAGGTCCACCGCGACTTCCTGCACCAGCTGACGGACGTGATCGGCGTCAACCTGAACACGATCATCGCCAACGCCCGCACGGACGAACTGCTCGGCGAGTCCCAGCGCCTGACCGCGGAGCTCCAGGCCCGGTCCAAGGAACTGCAGGCCCGCCAGGAGGAGCTCCAGGCCTCCAACGCCGAGCTGGAGGACAAGGCCGAGCTGCTCGCCGCCCAGAACCGCGACATCGAGACCAAGAACCTCGAGATCGAGCAGGCCCGCCAGGAGCTGGAGGCGCGGGCCCACCAGCTCTCGCTCGCCTCGAAGTACAAGTCCGAGTTCCTGGCCAACATGAGCCACGAGCTGCGCACCCCGCTCAACAGCCTGCTGATCCTGGCCCAGCTGCTCGCCCAGAACCCCACCCGCAACCTGACCACCAAGCAGGTCGAGTACGCCGGCATCATCCACTCCGCCGGCTCGGACCTGCTCCAGCTGATCAACGACATCCTCGACCTGTCCAAGGTGGAGGCCGGCAAGATGGACCTCAACCCGCAGCCCGTCCCGCTGGGCCGGCTGCTGGACGACATCGAGGCCACCTTCCGCCCGATGACCAGCCAGAAGAGCCTTTCGTTCACCGTGCGCACGTCCCCGGACGTGCCGGACGAGCTGCTCACCGACGACTACCGGCTCCGCCAGATCCTGCGCAACCTGCTCTCCAACGCGGTGAAGTTCACCGAGCGCGGCAGCGTCGAGCTGAGCATCGAGCCCGCGGCCGAAGAACACCTGCCCGAGGTCGTCCGCCGGTCCGGGCCCGTGCTGGCCTTCCGGGTGACCGACACCGGCATCGGCATCGCGCCGCAGCACCTGGAGACCGTCTTCGGCGCCTTCCAGCAGGCCGACGGCACCACCAGCCGCAAGTACGGGGGCACCGGCCTCGGCCTGTCCATCAGCCGGGAGATCGCCTTCCTGCTCGGTGGCGCCATCACCGCGGAGAGCACCCTCGGCGAGGGCAGCACCTTCACGTTCTACCTGCCCGTGACCCGCCCCGAGTCCGCCGACCGGACCGCCACCGCCCCCCGCGAGCCGGCGGAGGCCGGCCCCGGCGGGCCGGCCGGCCCGGCGCAGGGCCGCACGCCGGCCGAGACCGCCCGGCAACCCGCCGCGCAGACCCGCCGCCTCCTCGTCGTCGAGGGCCGCCCCCAGGGCCTGCTGTCACTGGTGGCGGAGAACGCCGTGACGGAACTGCCCCGCCACGCGGACGCGGCAGGCCGGCGAGACGTGGAGCTGATCACCGCCGTCGGCGCCCACGAGGCCGCCGCGAGCCTGGCCACCAGCCCCTGCCACTGCGTCGTCCTCGAACTCGACCTGCCCGACGGCACGGCCCGGACCCTCCTGGAGGAGATGGAACGCGACCCCGCCCTGCAGGCCGTTCCGGTACTCGTCCACAGCGGCCGCGGCATCGCCGCCGAGGAAGAACTGCTCCTGCAGGAACGCAACGGCACCCGGCCGGTGGAACTCCTCACCAGCCTGGACGAACTGCGCGAACGCATCGCCCTGCACATGAGCGCCGACCGTCCCGGCGACCTCGTACCGCTGGTGCGCCGGCCGGAGGCCGCAACCCCGTGGGAACCTGGCGACGCCTCGCCGCTCAGCGGCCGCACCGCGCTCGTCGTCGACGACGACGACCGCAACCTGTACGCCATCACCGGCATCCTCGAACTGCACGGCATGCGCGTCCTGCAGGCGGAGAACGGACGGGCCGCCCTCGACGCCCTTGCCGTCCACACCGGGATCGACGTCATCCTGATGGACGTGATGATGCCGGAGATGGACGGCTACACGGCGACCGCGGCCATCCGCGCGATGCCCGAACACGCCCACCTCCCCATCATCGCGGTCACCGCCAAGGCGATGGTCGGCGACCGCGAGAAGAGCCTCGCCTCGGGCGCCAGCGACTACATCACCAAGCCGGTCGACGCCGGCGACCTGATCGGGCGGATCCAGCGCCACCTGGCCCCGTGACCGGAGGGCCGGCCGCGACCCACCCGAAGACCCCGAGGAGCTGAAGAGTGCGCCACCCCCACGAGCCGCCCGGCACGGACGTCCGGGCCCGGCCTGCGGACGCGCCCGCCGCACTCCGCCTCGGGGCGCAGCGGGACGGCGACCGCGCGGCGCTCCGGCGGACGGAGGGCGGCACCGACGGCCGGACCACCGCGGTGGGCCGCCTCGCGTCCACCGTCGAACGGCTCCGGCGTGAACTGGAGCAGGCCCACGCGGACGCCGCGGGCCGGGCCCTGGTCGAAATGGCCGTCGGCGTGCTCGTGGAGCGGCTGCGCTGCGGGCCCACGGAGGCCTCCGCCCAGCTCTCCACCCTCGCCCAACAGGCCGGGGTGCCCGTCCTCGAACTGGCCGCCGACCTCGTCAACCAGGCCGCCGCCGACACCATCTCCGACGCCGCCCGGGACTTCGTCACCGCCCACGCGGCCCCGGCCGCCGAGTCGGTGGGCCTGCGGCTGCGCAACGCCGAGGCGCACACCCTCGTGGCGGGCGACACCGAAGCGGCGGCCCGATCGATGCTCGACCACGCGCTGCGCCCCCTCGGCGCGGTCGCCGTGGCGGTCTGGGCCGCCCACCCCGACCAGTCCCTCTCGCTGGCCGGCAGCGCCGGGTTCAGCGACCAGGAGGCCCGCCGCTGGCGCCACGTGCCGCCCGGAGTGTCCACCCCCGCCCGCCGCGCCCTCGACGAACGGGCCGCGGTCGGGTACGCCACGCTGACCGAGGCGGCCCTGCCCTCGATCGGCCAGCACGAGATCGCGGGCGGCCGGCTGGCCGTGCCCGCTGGCGTCGGCGGTCGGCTGACCGGCGTGCTGGAGATCTGCTGGCGGGACGAACTGCCGGCCCGCTCCCAGCCGCTGGAGCGGCAGTTCGAGGCCTTGGCGGAGCTGGCCGCCGCGACCCTGGAGACCTGGGCCGACTGCGGCGCGCCCACCCCGGACGCGGCGGACGCGCAACTGGAGGGCCTGCGCCAGCTCGCCGACGGACTGGCCGACCCGTGCCTCATCCTGCACCTCGCCCCGGATGCCGACGAACTGCCGCTGCAGTTCACCATCGGGCACGTCAACCCGGCGTTCGTCGACTTCGCGGGGCGCCCCGGCAGCGCCGTCCTCGGGGCGCGCCTGCTGGAGGCCTACCCCCTCGCGGCGGAGTCCGGCGGGCTCCTGGAGAAGGTCGAGCACGTCTTCGTCACCGGCGAGCCGTTCCGTACGGCCAACATGACCCTCAGCGCCATGGTCGACGGGGTTCCGCTACAGGCCCGGGCCCAGGTGAGCATCAGCCGGCACGGCGGCTACCTCGTGGTGGTCTGGCGCCTGGACGACGGCACGCCCCGCGTGGCGCGGCTCCTGCAGCACGCCCAGCGCCTGGGCCGCATCGGCGGTTTCGAGGAGAACCTGCTGACCCGGCAGATCGGCTGGAACGAGACGATCTACGAGCTGCACGGCCTGCCCCTCTCGGCCCGGCCGGTCCCGCTCGACGAGCTCGCCGACCACGCCCACCCCGACGACCGGCCCGCCATCGGCCGGTTCCTGCGCACCCTCCTGCACCACCGCCGGCCGGCGTCCACCGCCTTCCGCCTGCAGCGCCCCGACGGCGTCGCCCGCCACATCCGCGTCGTCGCCGAACCCGTGTACGACGCGGAGGGCCGCCTGGGCCTCGTACGCGGCGCCTACCAGGACATCTCGGCCCAGCACTGGACGGAAGTCGCCCTGGCGGCCACCCGAGACCAGCTCGCGCAGACCGAGCAGCAGGCCGCCGAGCGCAGCCGCCTCGTCCTGCAGCTCCAGCACGCCATCATGCCGCCGGCGCGGGGCCCCCAGGACCTGCACGACCTCCACGTCGCGGTCCGCTACCGCCCCGCGGAGAAGGACCACCTCGTCGGCGGCGACTGGTACGACACGCTCAGCCTGCCGTCCGGCGGGGTCCTGCTGTGCGTCGGCGACGTCGCCGGCCACGGCATCGAAGCGGCGACCGGGATGGTCGCCCTGCGCAACGCGCTGCGCGGCCTCGCCGCCACCGGGGCCGGGCCGGCGCAACTGCTGACCTGGCTCAACAGCGTCACCCACCACCTGACGGAGAGCCTGACCGCCACCGCCGCGTGCGGCATCTACGATCCGGCCACGCGCCGGCTGCGCTGGGCCCGCGCCGGGCACCCGCCGCCCGTCCTGCTGCGCGACGGCCGTGCCGAGACCCTTCCGCAGATCGGCGGGATCCTCCTGGGCGTGCTGGACCAGGCCGACTACGAGGAGGACGAGGTGCACCTGCAGCCGGGGGACACCCTCGTGATGTACACGGACGGCCTGATCGAGCGCCGCGACCAGTCCCTGGCGACCTCGCTGACCAACCTCCTGGCCCTCACCGAGCAGGCCGTGGCCGACCCCGGCGGCACCCCCGGCAGCCTGGAGGCCCACCTGGACCACCTGCTGCGCTACAGCGCCTCCGACACCGACGACGACACGTGCCTGGTCGGGGTGTCCGTACGCGCCGCGGACGACCGGGACGCGCCCCGCGGGGAGCCGTCCGAGGCCGGGCGGACGGCACTTGGACCGCCCGGCTCCGCTGCGTAGAGTCGCCGAGGCCCCGTTGTGAAGGAGAAGGACACGAGCATGCGCCCCGAAAACGATCAGGAGACCGCGGAGCAGCCCGACGCGCCGCTCGCGGGGGTGGCGGTCGAAGTGCGCCGCACGGAGGCGGGGGCGGCCGTGTGCTCGGTGGCCGGCGACCTCGACATCGAGATGATGGAGCCCGCCGAACGGGTCCTGGCCGCGCTCGTGGACCAGCGCCCGCCCCTGCTCGTCGTCGCCCTGGAAGAGGTCGGCTTCTGCGATTCCTCCGGCCTGAACCTGCTGCTGCGCACCAGGGCGTCGGCCGAGGCCGCCGGTGTGGGCTTCCGGCTGGCGGCCGTGCCTCCGGCCGTGATGCGCGTGCTGGAACTGACCGGCGCCGAGTCCGTCTTCTCCCTCCACCCGACGGTCGAGGAGGCCCTCGCGGTGTGAGCCGCCCGGGTGAAACCGGTCTGCCCCGGCCGGCCGCGCGCGCCCGGGCTCGGAACCGGTGGCCGACGCCGTGGTGCACGCCGGGGTCCGCCGGCCCCCTCGCCGGACGCCTCGCACGCCCGTCTGGGGATCAGAGTCGGCGAGGGGCCTGACCGGGGGCGGGGCCCGCCCGTCCGGTCGGCCGGCTCACGGCTCCCGTGGCGCTCCGATGCGCAGGCGCTCGACGCCGATCTCCGCCCAGACCACCTTGCCGTGCTCGTGCGCTTCTGCCCCCCAGCGGTCGGCGAGCCGGCGCACGATGTGCAGGCCGTACCCGCCGGGGATCCCGGGGCGGGGTGCCGGCAGCAGCCGTGGCAGGTCGGTGAGCCCGTCGTACACCTCGATGCGGAGGACGTCCCCGGCACCCACCAGGAGTTCGTGGCAGCCGCCCGCGTGCAGACTGGCGTTGGTGACGAGTTCGGACACGACGAGGAGCGCGTCCTCGGCCGTGGCGTTCGCCCCCCATCCCCAGTCGTCGAGCGCCTCACGGGCGAACTCCCGGCCTCGCGCGACCGGCCCCCGCACACCGCGCAGCGCGAGCCGGCGCCGCTGACGCAGCGCCCGGCCCCCAGCGTCCGGTGCGGGCTCGCCGGTATCCGGTCCGATGGTCTGCACAGCCGCCTCTCGCTCCGTCCTCGGCCTCGACGTTCCTGGTGCGCACGTACCCGTGGTCGCGCCGTCGGATGCGACCGGACCCCCGGCCCGGCGCGCCGCCCGGTCGCGGCGCGCTCCGGCGGGGCCCCCGCCCCTCTCCTGCCCGGTTCCGGTCGGCTCGCCCCTCCGGCGCTCCCGCCGGCTCCCGCGCCGCCGGGCCGGTGGTGTCCGTTGAGCCGGTACGTGTGGCGACGACTCTACAGGGGCGAGCGCGTGCACGGGCGGCCACGCAGAGCACACGCCCCGCTGCGCAGGCCCGGGCCCGCTGCGGCAGCGCACCCGGCCGCCTGCCGGAAGAGGTGTGCGTCAATCCGCCGAACCTGGGCAGGCGAGCGCCATGACAGTGATCCCCTACCGGGCACGCGTACCGCGGGGCCCGCCCCGCCGCGGCCCGGGCACGGCAACTCCACTGCGTGACGGCGTTGTCGGAGAACGCGCCCGCCCCCCAGCAGCACGACCCGACCGGCACAGACCCGCGTCGGCCGCCCGAACCCGTCCGCTACCGGGCCCTCGCGCCCAGGGAGATGGTCAGACATGGTCCCTCTGCTCCTCGTACTCCTGCTCGCCCTCATCCTCTTCGGCGCCGGCTTCGCCGTGAAGGTGCTCTGGTGGGTGGCCCTGGCCGTGCTCGTGCTCTGGCTGCTGGGCTTCGTCGCCCGCCCCGCGGGCAGCAACGGCCGCTGGTACCGCTGGTAGCGGCGGCTACCGGGGCGACTCGCATCGCGGCTTGCGACCGGCCCCTCCCCCTCCCCGCCCCCGCCGGGCGGGGCGCCCGGCGGGCCGCTGGCGGGGTCCACGGCCGTTTGCGGTCAGGAGAAGACGCCGATCAGGAGTTGGATGGTGAACAGGGCCACCATGCAGAAGCCGACGGCGGCGAGGAGCCATTGGGCTGCGCCGCGGGGGCTGTCGAAGCGGGTGAAGTAGCCGCCGATGCCGGCGAGGCCGAGGAGGGCGCCGCACCAGAAGACCGGGCCGTCGTGCCACTTCGCCAGTACGGCGATGGCGGCCAGCAGGAGGGCCAGTGCCGTCAGTTGGCCGCGTGTGGTGATGAAATGTGTTTTGTCCCCCGAGTGACTCATGGCCGCATCCTAGCCGGGCCTTCTGCTCCCCCGGTCCCGGGGCAGGACCTGGTCACCGTCGTACGGCCGTGCGGATCAGCCCGGCCAGGGTGAGGGAGCGGCTGTGCGGGGGCCAGGCGATGTGGGTCACGACGGGAGGTGCGTCGGCCACGGGGACTGCCGCGTGCTCGGCCCACAGCCAGGAGCGGGCCGAGTCCGGGACGATCGCCATGGTGCGTCCGAGGGCGATCAGCTGGGCCAGTTGTGTCTGGTTGTGGATCTCGGGGCCAGGACCGGGTGCGTAGGCGCCGCGGGTGGGCCAGCGGGCGAGCGGCAGGCCCGGGACGTCCCTGACCTCGGCCAGGGAGAGGGTCTCGCGGGCGGCGAGGGGGTGCCCGGCAGGCAGGAGGGCGATCTGCCCCTCGGTCGCCAGGGCCTCGCTGTCGAACCCGGCGAGGGAGTCCCACGGCGTGTGCATGAGCGCGACATCGGCGCGTCCGTCCCGCAGCAGTTCTGCCTGCTCGCCGATGCCGCACGGCAGCACCTCGACCTCGGCGCCGTCGGGCTCGGCGGCGTAGGCGTCGAGAAGCTTGCGCAGCAGTTCATGGGACGCGGCGGCCTTCACCGCGAGGACCAGCCGGTTGCGGGAGCCGCCGGGGCTGTCGGCACCGGCGGCGCGCCGGGTGCGGCGAGCGGCGGCGGCGGTCGCGTCGAGGGCCGCCCGGCCCTCGTGCAGCAGCACCTCTCCGGCACCGGTCAGCCGGACACCGCGGCGGTTGCGCTGCAGCAGGCAGACCCCGAGGCGCCGTTCGAGCTGCTGGATCGCCCGCGACAGTGGCGGCTGGGCCATGCCGAGGCGCTCGGCGGCGCGCCCGAAGTGCAGTTCCTCGGCGACGGCCACGAAGTACCTCAACTCGCGGGTTTCCACAGTATCCATGGCCGCAGCGTACGCGGTGATACCCGGTGGGTATGACAGGGCACCATATCGGTGTTGGCCGAGCGATTCGTGCAAGGGCCACCATCATCGGCATGAGCGAAACGAAGATCGCGCTGGTGACCGGCGCGAACAAGGGCATCGGGTACGAGATCGCGGCCGGGCTGGGCAGCCTCGGGTACCGCGTGGGCGTGGGAGCCCGTGACGAGACGCGGCGCGAAACCGCCGTCAGGAAGCTGCGCGGCCTCGGCGCGGACGCGTTCGGGGTGCCGCTGGACGTGACCGACGACCGGAGCGTCACCGATGCCGCCGAGCTGGTCGAACGGTTGGCCGGGCGCCTGGACGCCCTGGTCAACAATGCCGGCATCCCGGGCGAGATGGGGCCGGGGTGGGAGCAGGACCCGACCGCGCTCGATCTGGAAGTGCTCCGCACGGTGGTGGACACCAACGTCATGGGTGTCGTCCGGGTGACCAACGCGATGCTGCCGCTGTTGCGGCGCTCGGCCTCGCCACGCATCGTCAACGTCTCCAGCAGCGTCGGCTCCCTGGCCCGGCAGGCGGACCCCGACACCGAGATCGGCCCGGTCATGGCGGCCTACGCGCCGTCGAAGTCGTTCCTCAACGCCCTCACCATCCAGTACGCCCGGCAGTTCACCGGCACGAACATCCTGATCAACGCCGCCTGCCCGGGCCTGGTCGCCACCGACTTCACAGGCTTCCACGGACCCCGCACCCCCGCACAGGGCGCGGCCACAGCGATCCGGCTCGCCACACTGCCCGACGGCGGCCCGACCGGCTCGTTCTTCGAAGACGACGGCGTCGTCCCCTGGTGATCGCCGACCGCCCTCCGCCGGGCCTCAGGTGTCCCCGCGCAGGCGGCGGGCGGCGGCGATGTCGGCCTGGAGGGCGCTCAGGCGGGGGAACGGTTCCCTCGTGGCGTCCAGGACGCATACGTGCAGTCGGTCGCCGGCCCGGGGCGGGGCGATGTCGGCGTCCCACCACGAGGGGTGCTTCACCTGGTCGATGAAGCCGAAGACGCCCTCGGCCCCGTCGACCTCGACCTTGGCGCCCACCGGGGCCACCGCGACGACGGTCACGTCGAGTTCCTGATGGTCACGGAGCATCAGCTCGGCCCTCCGAAGACCCCGCCACCCCCTCAGCCATGTCCCCCGCTACCCCCGCCGGCCTGGTCCAGGAGGTCCTTCAAGGACCCGATCCTGCCCGTCGAGGTGACCGTGTCCTTGGTGTCCCACCAGGTCTGCTTGATGTCCTGGGCGCCCTTCTCGAACGACTCGGCGCTGTAGTCCGGCTTGTAGACGTCCGTGGTGAAGATGTCGCCCCACGCCTTCTGTTCGATCTCGTCCTCGCCGGCGTGCGGATTGCCCCAGGCGGCGTTCACCGCCACCTTGAACGCGCCCTGGACGTACTGGTCCTCCTCCCACATGGTCCCCGCCGCGATCCCCAGGTTCCCGGCGAGGGTGGAGGCGTCCTGGATGAGGGCGCGCACTCCCCATTCCCAGCGCTCGCAGAAGTCCTCGAAGTCCTTCGACAGCGCGCCGTGGCCGGTCTCCATCGCCGTCATCGACAGGTTCTCGAACCCCGCCCCCTGCGAGGCACCCGCCGCGTCCCCCGACTCGCGCAGCTCGGCTATCGCCGCCCGCAGGCCGTTCTGGATCGCGGCAACCGCCTGCGGCGACACCTCGAGATCGCCGTCACCCGCCATCAGAGCACCTCTCCGCGACCGCCCGCGGCAGGAACACCGCCGTCGAAATCGACCGCGGACCCCTCCGGCACGATCCCCACCACCGGCGGGAACAGCATCGAGCCGTCCGCATCCGCCACGTTCACCGCGACCCCCGCCGGGCCGTCCACCTGCGGCACCACCGCATCCACCAGCCGGGCGCCGAGGACCGCCAGATACGGCCACTCCCGGTCGGCCTCACCCCGGGCAGCGGCGAAACGGCCCAGGGCCTCCTCGTCGGTGAACGCGTACAGCCAGCGGATCCCTCCGGACCGGGCGGTCATCAGCCCGCCCTCGACACCGGCCTCCGCATCGGCCAGCGGGGCGAGGAGCACGGCCCGCCGGAACTCCCCCACCAAACGGCCGGGATCGCCGTTCCCCTCCCGGTACGCGGCTATCTCTGCGACCAGTTCCATACGTTTCATCCCCCTTCAGGGCGCTGGGCACCCTGACAGGGAAGCGTACCTTCGATCAGCCAAATGGCCCGATACGGACACTGGTGTGTCCTTCCCGGCAGTCCTGCCGCCCGGGGATGTCCGCCGCCGTCGCAGCCGCGTCGGCGCCCTGCGTGCTTGGTGGGGTGTCGCCCCGGGGACGGGCGTGGCGTTCCGAAGGTGTGGGAGGGCCCGGTCTGCGCCGGTCCGTCAGGCGAGGTGGTGCACGAAGAAGGCGGCTGCTTCCCTGCCGACCCGGAGGCGGACGGCCGGGTCGGCTTCCGGTGCGAAGAAGTCGTCGTGGCGGACGTCGGGGCCGGCCGAGCAGCCACGCGCCGTGGGGATGTTCTCCAGGTACGGCCTGGTGTCGCTCTCGTACGGGTTGACCGTGTCCGCCCCGCCCCAGCGGATCCCCACCGGCACCTGCACGGTCGCCAGGCTCGTCGGGGTCAGGAAACCGCCCGCTCCCGGGGCCACTTGGAAGACCGCCCTGACGCGGGGATCCGAGAGGTCGGCTCCGGCGGCGTCCAGGGCGCGCCGCGAGGATTCGTCTTCCGTGTGCCTTGTGCGCAGCGCCTGCAGAGCGCCGGGGAATTCGGGGATGTCCGGCAGGGGCACCGCCCCCGTCAGCACGGCCTGCAGGACGTGCGGGTCGACGCGGGCCCCGGCCAGAGCCGCCGCCGTATAGCCGCCGAGGGAGAAGCCGGCCGCGCCGACCGGCCCGAGAGGCTGTTCGCGGGCGAGGACATCGAGGGCGAAGGAGACGTCCCGGGGCCGTTCCCACACGTGGAGGAAGCCCTCCGGCTCGTAGCCGTCGACGAAGTTGTTGCCGTGGTGGTCAAGGGCAGCCACCCGAAGGCCTGCCTCGACCAGTGGATCGACCAGCCACCCCATGGCGCTCCCGGAACCTCCGGTGCCGTGCGAGACGACGACGAGCGGGGCGGGTGCGGTGCTCGGGTGGCTGGGTTCCCAGAGGTAGAGGCGGACGGGCCGCGGACGGGCCGGGTCCCGCAGGTCGCCTCGGGACTCGTCGTGCAGGACACGGATCAGCGGCTGTTTCGGCCCGGAGATCGTCATGGCGACATCGTAGGGAGGGCAGGGAGGCCGTCTGCCCTCGCACCCTGCCGGTCGCCGCATGGAGGGGCCCTTCTGGGGGGCGTCGGTTTGTCGGGGGGGGTGTCGGGACGGTCAGTCGGTTGGCAGGACGCTTGCCAGTCGTGCCAGCGCCGCCTTGATCCGGTCCGGTGTCACTCCCCGTGCGCGCTGCTGGAGGAAGACCTCCGGAGCCAGCGGTGCGAGCAGGCTGTCGACCAGCGCCTCCGGGTCGGGGGCGCCGGACTCGCGCAGCAGGACGAGGACGTGGGCGCGCCAGAAGCCGTACGCCCCGACGGTGAAGCGCTTTTCGCCGGTCTCGGCGCCCAGGACCAGGTGGCCGTGGGTGTCCAGCAGGTCGACCATGGCGGCGTAGAAGGCGGTGAGCCGCTGGAGCGGCGGGGCGCCGGGGCCCAGGGGCGGAGCCCCGCGCACCAGCTCTTGTTGGAGGCGGCGTTCGTGTTCGTCGAGGAGGGCCGCCGCGATGGACGTGACGTCCGGGTAGCGGCGGTAGAGCGTGCCGCGGCCGATGCCGGCCGCCCGGGCGATGTCCTCCATGGTGACGGACCGCGGATCTCCGGCGGCGAACAGCTCGGCGGCGGCGGAGAGGACCTTGGCCCGGTTGCGGGCGGCGTCCGCGCGTTCCCTCGTCTCCATGGGCCCAGCCTACCGGAATAAGTGGACGCCATGTCCGGTTGAGTCTCTCGTCCGGTATAACTGGACGCCGTGTCCGGTTACTGTTTCCGGGCCGACAACGAGGGGGTCCCGTCATGACCACGCTGCTGCATCTGGATGCCAGCGCCCGCCGCCGGTCCTTCAGCCGGGAGATCGGCGACGCCGTCGCCGCCGCCTGGCGCGCGTGCCACCCGGGTGGCGTCCACGTCCACCGCGACCTGGCCGGGACCCCCGTCCCGCACATCGGCGAGGCGTGGACCGAGCTGTGCGACCACGTCCTGGAGCACGGGATCACCGACCCCGCCCGCTACCGGGAAGCCGTGCGGACTCCCGCACAGGAGGCGGCCTGGGCGGTCGTCGAGCCGCTGCTGTCCGAACTCCTCGCCGCCGACGTCGTGTTGATCGCCACGCCAATGTACAACTACGCGGTCCCGGCGTCCCTGAAGGCCTGGATCGACCAGGTCACCTTCCCGCGCATGTCCCTGGCCGGCCGGCGGTTCGTGGTGGCGTACGCCCGGGGCGGGGCGTACGGCCCGGGCACCCCGCGCCACCCGTACGACCACCAGGAGCGCTACCTGCGCGACTTCTTCGCCGGACACTTCGCCGTGCCGGAGGAGGACATGACGTTCCTCGGCACCGAGCTGGTCAACTCCCTCACCGATCCGGCCCTCGCCGGCCGGCGCGGGGAGCACGACGCGTCCCGCGCGGCCGCGCTGGAGGCCGCCCGCAGGACAGGAGCGTCCCTGTGAGCTGGCTCCTCCTCGTCGCCGCCGGCCTGGTGGAGGTCGGCTGGTCGCAGAGCATCAAACCGACGGCCGGGTTCACCCGTCCGCTGCCCACGCTGCTCTGCTTCGCGCTCGCCGCCGTCGCCGTCTATCTGCTGTCCCTGGCGATGAAGGGCCTTCCGGTCGGCACGGCCTACGCCGTCTTCACCGGGATCGGCGCGGTCGGCGCCATCACACTCGGCGTCCTGGTCCACAAGGACCCGGTGACCCCGGGCCGCCTCCTCGCCCTCGCCCTGATCGTCGGCGGCGTGGCACTGTCCCACACGACCGCCCGGGCCGAGTGAGGATCCCCGGCGCCGGCGCGCGGCCGGTTGTCGCCGGGCGAGAGTGAGGGTCGGGTTCGGCCGTTCGTCGGACACGGTCGCACGACGTGCCGTCAGAACGTCGGCCGTCCTTGGTTCCGGGGTTCCATGGCAGGCATGGCCAGGCTCAACACCTCGGCGCGGTTGCGCCGGATCTCCGACCGGGGCACCCGTCGCGGAGGGCGTCCCCCGGCACGGCGCTCCCGGGCGGACGAGCGCACGACCGTCAACCGGCTCCAGTGGGCGGCGCTGACGGCGGCCTCGCTCCCGGGCATTGCGGCTCTCGCCGCCCTGCTGTTCACCTGGGCTTCGGTCGAGCAGTCCGGCGAGCAGCTGAGGATCGCCGAGCAGGGCCAGGTCACCGGCCGGTTCAATGCGGCCATCGGAAACCTCGCCTCCTCTGCCGTGGACATCCGCCTCGGCGGCCTCTACGGCCTGTCGCGGCTGATGCACGACGCGCCGGACGAGCAGCCCACCGTCGTGACGCTGCTGACGGCGTACGTCCGCGAGCACACGCGCGGCGCGGTGGACGGCCGCGCCGGTGCGGGCCCGGCAACGGACGTCCAGGCGGCCATGACGGTACTGGCCAACCGGGATCCCGCACGGGACGGCGGCGGCGACTTCGACCTGCGCAACGTGCACCTGCGCAACCTGGGCTACATGGGGATCTGGGACCAGAAGCGCCAACGCGTGACCGGCATCAACTTCCCGGATGCCGACTTCAGCGGCGCGGACCTGGGCGACGCGGATCTGGCGCACGCCCGTCTGACGGGGGCATCCCTGGTGGACGCGCGCCTGCAGGAAGCGACCTTGGACGACGCCGCGTTGTCGGACGCGGAGCTGACCAACGCCGATCTGGCCGGTTCCAGCCTCTTGCGGACTGACCTGAGCGGGATCCGGGCGACCGGGGCGCACTTCGAGGACACCGACATGAGCGAGGCGGTCCTGGAGGACGCCCGCTTGCAGCGGGCCAGCCTCGTGCGCGCCAGCCTGCCCGACGCGGATCTGCGGGGAGCGGATCTGAGGGAGGCGGACCTCCGCGACGCGGACTTCACCGGAGCGGACCTGACCGACGCCGATTTCACCGGCGCGAAGAACGCGGCGACCGCGCACTTCACGGACGCGGTCCGCGAGAACACCCGGGGACTGTCGTCATGACGCCGACGGCCCGCCACGCGCACCTGCTGGTCCGGCCGCGCGGCGCTGACGCGCCGGGTGCCCGGTGCCGGGGAAGCCCCATGAAGGACGTCACGCACCGCCGACCCCAGGCAGCCAGGCAGCCGCAGTGGGGCCGACAGGGGCCGGGGCGTTGTCAGCTCCGGGACGTGGGGGTGCGGGGGTGGAGTTGCATCGGGACGTGGTCGGGGTGGGCCATGGCCGAGGCTGCTTCCTGGGGGACGTGTTCGGGGAGCGGGCGCAGTTGCCAGCGGGCCAGGACGGTTGCCAGCACGATGGTGGCCTCGGTCCAGGCGAAGGCGTCGCCGATGCAGCGGCGGTTGCCCGACCCGAACGGTACGAACGCCTCGCGGGGGATGTCCTTGCGCCGCTCGGGCAACCACCGGTCGGGGTCGAACCGGTCGGGGTCCGCGTACAGTGCCGGGTCGCGGTGCAGGGCGTAGAGACTGAAGGCGACCTCGGTGCCCGCCGGGAGGGTGAACCCGGCGAGGTGTACCTCCTCGGTGGTGCGGCGCATCAGCAGCGTGACGCCGTGGAGGCGGATCACCTCGTCCAGCACCCGCCGGATCCCGGTGAGCCGCGGCACGTCCTCGATGGTCGCCGGCCGGCCGCCGAGGACTTCGTCGATCTCCGCCACCACCTGCTTCTCGACCTCGGGGTGGCCGGCGATCTCGTGGAAGGCCCAGGCGAGGGTGGAGGCGGTGGTCTCGGTGCCGGCGAAGAGGATCGTGACGAGCTCGTCGCGGATCTCCTCGTCGGTGAGCGCTTCCCCGGTGTCGGCGTCGCGTGCCTCGAGCAGGACGGACAGCAGGTCGCCCTCGTGGGCCCGGCCGGACCGGCGGGTGCCGGCGATCACGTCGTCGATCACCTGGCGCATGCCGGCGGCCGCGGCGTCGAACGCGCGGTTCGGCGGCACGGGAAGGTGGTCGAGTATCTTCGGCGAGGCCGCCCGGACCAGCATGTTCTTCAGGATGACGGGCAGGTTCCGGCGAACGGCCTCGACCGCGGGCTCTCCGATGTCCGTGGAGAACATGGTCTCGCTGAGGATTTCGATCGCCAGCTCGCCCATCACCTGATCGACGGCGATGACCTGCCCGGGGGTCCAGGAGTCGACGAGGCCGCGGGCGCGGCTGCTCATCGTCTCGGCGTAGCCGGCGATGCGGGCCTGGTGGAACATCGGCTGGATCAGCCGGCGATGCCGGCGGTGCACCTCGCCGCCTGCGGTGGCCAGGCCGTTGCCGACGAGCGGCCGCACCCGGTCGTACAGGCGGCCCTTCTCGAAGGAGCGCGCCTGTACCACCGTGACGTCGCGGACCAGGTCTGCGCTGGTGACGACGTACATCGGCATGGTGCCGAGGTCGACGCGGACCAGGTCGCCGACCTCCCGGAGCGAGCGCAGGAACGCAAGGGGCTGACGAGCCAGGTTCCAGGCGTGGCCCAGCAGCGGCAGCCTCCCGGGGGCGGAGGGGACCGATTCCAGCCCTTGGAGCACGGTGAATCCTTTCTTCTACGGGGTGGGGGTGAGGAGGGCGTTCATCGGCACGCGCGGGCGCGGCATGATCCGCGCCGGCTCGGGCAGGAGGTCCCACCACCAGGAGATGACGGGGATCTCCAGGGGCTCGTCGTTGTCGGTGCTCGGTCCGTCGCGGAAGCAGGTGGGAAGGTCGGCGGGGTCCTCGGGCGTGGTGTAGCGGCGGGAGGACACGCCCCAGTCCTGGGAGCCCCGGATGAAGGACTCGAGTCCCCGGAAGTACTGCTGCAACTGCGGGCTCGCCTGGTCCAGCACGCTCTCCTGCAGGCGCATGAAGAGGCACATCACGCGGTCGCGCTGGTCGATCGCCGCGGCGAGGGCCTGATCGGGCGTCAGGCCCCTTTCCTCCTGCAGGACCCGCAGGACGTTGAGGTAGTAGCCGTCCTGGCGGCTTTCCTTGTGGTGGGAGAAGAGGTCGTTGTCCCAGGTGATGATGAAGGAGGCCATCTCGGTCGCCGCCCGGACCGGCTGCCGGCCCCGCTCGTGCATCGACAGCTCGTACCCGTGCCCCACTTCGAGGAGCGGGTAGACGACGGTGGTCGCGCCGTCGTAGAGGCGCATGAGGGTGTAGTCGCTGAGGGTGGGCACGGTGGCGTCGCTGCGGTGGGAGGCCTCCCAGACGACGGAGAAGAAGTACTCGCGCAGGGCGTCGCACCAGGCCGCGGCCTGTGCGGGAGTGCCGTACTGCGAGACCCGGCGGCTGAGGTCGCGCAGACCGTCCGCGAGGGGGTCGTCGAGGAGCATGGGGGCTTCGGGGTTCTGCGCCACGCGCAGGAGGCGGTGGAGCACGGCTGCCAGCTCTCCTGGTCTTCGCCCCAGTGCGCCCTCCTCGCAGAAGCCGTCGTCAACGGCGAAGAGCCACAGGACGAAGTCGGAGACGAGGGCGACGACCTCCTCGCGCCCGCCGGGCAGGATGCGGGCGGCGAAGCTGCCGATACTGTGCTGCAGGAGCCGTGAGCGCAGTTCGTCGGAGCCCACCCGGAAGGCCTCGGCCCACGCCGTGGTGTGGGCCTCGACCGCCGCGTGGCGCGGGTGGATCGCCGGCGGGATGGGGGTGTATATCGGAGGGACCGTAAGCCCGGGTTCATGCCTCACTCGTAATCGCCTTTCAGCCGTCGCGACGCACTCCCGGCCCGCGCACAGGTGGCTTCCGAGCGGCTTCCGGCCACAGGGGGCGCCATGCAAGAGTGATCAACATCCCGGCGCATCGTACCCACCGGAAGTGCGCCGCCCAATAGGGCATGTCCACGGCAAGTACGCGCGCGGGTCGGTCGAACCGCCAGACGGCGGACGTTCCGCGCACCGCCGACGGCCGGGCTGCCGGGGCCGAAAGGGGCCTGAAACGGCAGCACTTCGGCGGCGCGTCGGCGGCTCACCGGCGGCTCACCGGCGGCATGTCGGCCGCGCGTTGGTCGCGTATCCGCAGCGCGTTGGCCGTGGATTGGCCGTGTGTTGGCCGCATGTTGGCCGCGTGTCCGCAGCGCGTCGGCGGGCGGAAAGGGCCTCGGGGAGGCTAGCGCCGGCCCAGCAGCGACCTCCACCACGTCCGACGGGCCCTCCCCCTGCGGGGCGATTCGTGTGGTGCGTCGTGGGCCGCGGCCGACTCGGACGGGTGCGGCATGACGGGCCGGTGCGGCTCGGCGGACACCATGGCGGGCACCTGACGGGCCGGGAACTTCACGGGGAGCGTGTTCACGCGGGTGGAGACCCACGAGGTGCTCAGGCTGAGCTCTTCCTCCGGCACCCGCAGTTCGAGGCCCGGCAGTTCCGCCAGGAGCGTGTCGATGCCGGCCTCGGCGATGGCCCTGCCGATGTCCCGGCCGGGGCACTCGTGGGGGCCGCTGCTGAACGCCAGGTGAGAGCGGTTCCCGTGGACGGGGACGCTCAGGTCGCCGCGGATCTCGGGGTCGGCGTTCCCCGCTGCCAGCCCGAGGAGCAGCATGTCCCCCTGCTTGATCTGCTGACCGCCGAGGACGGTGTCGCCGGTGGCCCACCGACCGGGTACGACCGACAGGGGCGGAGCGTCCCACAGGACCTGCTCCAGGGCGTCGGGGAGGGTCATGTGGCCGCCGGCGAGGTTGGCCCGGAACCGCGGGTCGGTCAGCACCATGCGCAGGGTGTTGGCGATCAGGTTGACGGTGGTCTCGTTGGCCGCGACCAGGACGAGCCGCAGGTGCTCCACGACCTCGTCGTCGGTGAGGTGCGAGCTGTGGCCGGTCAGCCAGGTGGCGAAGTCGGCGCCGGGGGTCGTCTTCTTCTGCTGGACCAGCTCGCGCAGGGTGTCGACGAGGAAGTCGTTGCTCGCGAGTGCGGTGGCGCTTCCCTTCATCAGGTCGAGGCAGGCGCTCACCAGGTGGGGCCCGTACCGGTCCGGCATGCCGAGGAGCTGCGTCATGACGAGCATCGGCAGCTTCTCGGCGTACTGCGGGATCAGGTCGGCCTCGCCGGAGAGGGCGAATGCCTCGACCAGCTGCTTGGTGTGGCGCACGACGTACCGGCGGACTCCCCGTCGGTCGACCTGGTCCAGGCTGTCGGTGACGGCGCCACGCAGGCGTTCGTGCTCCGCGCCGTCGGCGAAGACGCAGATCGGCTGCCAGCCCACCGTCGGGCCCAGCGGGGAGTCCGGGGCGACTCGCCCTTCCTGGAACATCCGCCAACGGCGGGAGTCACGGGAGAAGAGGGACGGCGTGCGCATCACGTCGAGGTTCTCGCGGTGCCCCAGGACCAGCCAGGCCGGCAGATCGCCGTGCAGCAGCACCGGCGCGACGGGCCCGTGCTGTGCGCGCAGGCGCTCGTAGAGGGCGGCCGGGTCCTCCTCGGCCTCGCGGCCGAACAGGCGGGCTATGCCGGGGTCGGCACCCTGAGCGTGTGCAGGACAGCCCGGGGGCGGCGCGAGAGCGAAGCCGTCGTGGGGGTGTTCTGAACGCGGGGTACTCACGAGGCCTCCGAAGCCATGGCTGGATGGGACTGGGGACACGTGAACGCGTGCACCAGCCCGGCGTTCTCGTGTCAACGGGCGCTGATCCGACCATGCAGTTGTACAAGATCCGGAGCCCGACGCAGCATAACGGTGGAGGGTTCCGGCCACACGCAGTGGCTTCAGGCCGTCCGTCCCGGACGGGGCGTCTTGTCCCGCGAACGGGCCCGGCCTCCTGTGCGGCGAACGGGCCGAGCGGACGCCTCCGGCTTCCCCTCGACGGAGGACGACCCGTCGTACCGGCCCGCGGCCAGGCGGATGCTCCGGATCATTCTGTTCTCCTGCGGGGGGTGGGTCGCCGAGCGCGTCGCGCGGGCCTTTTTCTTGTTCTGCCGCGTTCTGCCGCGTTCTGCCTTCGGACGGCACACTTCGCCCCTTTCTGTGCGGGGCTTGCGGGACTCCTCGGTTGGTTATGCGTTGATTGCTTGAATCGGGGCGGCATCACACTGTCCGCGGTTCCGGCGATTCGCTTTCGCGGCATATCCAGACAGCGCTCCGGCCTTCTCGGCCGGAGCGCTGTCTGGATATACAAGCCGTTGCTGTTCGGGGCTGCCGGGTGTTCCGGATTTACTCGTCCTTCAGGTAACCGCCGACGAAGCCGCGGTAGTCGCCCCAGACGCGCTCGCGCTTGTCCCAGGAGCTGCCCCAGCACGACGCCGTCCAGGTGGTCTCGCTCTGGGCGTTGTCGGCCGGCGGCGAGGAGATCCACTCCTTCACGGGGCTGTGCGAGAAGTCGCATCCGGGCACGTACAGGTAGTGGTAGGCGCTACCCGGGTACACCTTCGTGGTGTCCTTGCCCTTGACCTGGTAGTTGGTCCGCACCGAGACCCGCGAGACCTTGACGCCCAGGAACTTGTCGGTGACCGAGTACGAGGCCCACATGTCCCGGTAGCCGGCCGCCCGGAGCGCCGCGGTGGTGTGGGGGGACGCGTCGTCGGCGCCGCCGGCGGACTCGCGCTCCACCACGACGTCGCCGCCCGCCATCACCGACACCGCGGTGCCCGCGACAGCCGGGGACTCAGCCGCCTCGAAGAGCTTGGTCGCCAGGGAGCGGTCCTCGAGCAGGTCCAGGAACCGGGCCTTCTTGGCGTCCGAGAGGGCGGAGAACCCCTGGGCGGTCTCCTTGGCCTGCTCGTCCCCCTGAGCCGCCTTCATCGCGAGGTAGGCCTGGTACTTGGCGACCCGCGAGGCCTGCGAGACCAGGCCGTCGTCGGCCTGGGCCGAACCGGGCAGCACGGCCAGGGTTATTCCGGCGAGAGCGACGGCGGCAGTGCTGGTGAGGCCTTTTCTGATGGCGGAGCGCATGCTGGCTCTTCTCCTCGTTTTTTAATCGATTAAGCGGGCAGGAAAGGGAGAGATGCACGGCTGCGTACCTCCGGACCACCGGCCCCCCGTATTGCGGCGCCCGTCTTTTCGGTCCCTGCGGTCGCGCCTCGCAAAGACTGCCCGAGAGCGCCGCGACACGTCAATCGATCTTCAATCATTTGAGGTTCATCTGAGTTAGGGCGCGCTTTCGCAGTCCATCACAGATACGGAATCAAAGAATCCGTCTATTCGGAATTGATGAATCCGCACGAATGGGAACCCAATGCCCCGGGATGACCGCTTTCCCGTACGGGCTTCGGGGCCGCTTCGACCGGGACGCCCTCAGGGGCGGGCCGTCAGCGCGTGGATCAGGCGCTCCACGGAGGGCTGGGGGTGGGGGCCGCCCGGGCGGGTCGTCATCAGCAGGTGGTGCAGGGTTCCCACCAGGGCCAGGGCGACCGAGCCGCAGTCCAGGCCTTCTGCGACGCGCCCCAGGCGCCGTTCGCCGTCCAGGTAGGTCTCGATCGAGCTCTGGATCGCGTCGAAGCCGGGTGCGCCCGCCGCCCATGCCTCGCGTACGCGCAGGGCCGCCGCGGGCCGGGTCACCGCCAGGCCGACCACTCCGGGGTCCAGGCCGAGCACCGCCGAGGCCAAGTGCAGGAGGTTGCCGGCGACGCTGCCGCTGCCGGCCTTCGCGGGGAGGGCGGCCGCCTGTGCGGCGGTGCGGGTGAAGCGGTCCAGCACCAGGTCGGCGACGAACTCGTCCAGCCCGGCGAAGTGCGTGTGCAGCACTCCCTTCGCGCAGCCGGCTTCGGCCGTGACCGCCCGGCTGGTCAAGGCCGCGGCCCCGTCGCGGGCCAGTACCCGCTCGGCCGCGTCGAAGAGCCGCTCGCGCAGGTCGGGGATGGCCACTCCGCGTGGTGACACAAGTCCTCCTGAGGAAAGGGGGATTGCCGGTTTGGGCAACCGCCCATACTGTTTGGGCGTGCGCCCATTCTAGGGCGCGGTCCATCCTGAAGCGCGTGCGTCCACGGAGGTTTTCAGCCATGCACTCCATCGCCAACACCGCCCAGGCACAGGCCTGGAACGGCTACGAGGGCTCCCACTGGGCGGCCCACCAGGACCGCTGGGACGCCGTCAACGCCGGCTTCGACCAGCCCCTGCTCGACGCCGCGGCCATCGCGCCCGGCGAGCGCGTCCTCGACATCGGCTGCGGGGCGGGGGCCACGACCCGGCTGGCCGCTCGCGCCGCCGGGCCGGAGGGGAGCGCCCTCGGGCTGGACCTGTCCGGTCCCCTGCTCGAGCGGGGGCGGGCGGCCGCCGAGCGCGAGGGAATCGGCAACGTCCGCTTCGAGCAGGGCGACGCGCAGGTCCACCCGCTCCCCCGCGGGTCCTTCGACCTCGCCCTCAGCCGTTTCGGCGTCATGTTCTTCGCCGACCCCGCCGCGGCGTTCGCACACATCGCCGCCGCGCTGCGCCCGGGCGGCCGCGTCGCCCTGCTCGCTGCCGCCGAGCCCGAGGGCAACCAGTGGCTGACCGCCCTGGCCGCCCTCGGCGACCTGCTTCCGCTGGAGGGCTTCGGCAAGGCCGGCGGGCCCGGCATGTTCTCGCTCGCGGCGCCCGGTGCGGCGGCCTCGCTGCTGAGCCGGGCGGGGCTGCACGACGTACGCGCCGAGCACGTGACGGCGTACGGGACCTGGGGGCGGGATGCGGATGACGCGGGCGACTTCCTGCTGGGCTCCGGGCCCGGGCGCCATCTCCTCGGCGCGGTCGACGCCGGCGCCGCCGTTCGTGTGCGGAGCCGTCTGGCCGATGTCCTGCGCCCGTACGAAGGGGGTGCCGGTCTGCGGTTGCGCAGCACGGGCTGGCTGCTGACCGGCACCGCCCCGTAGGGGCGCGGCCGGGGTCGAGGTGGTGGTCGTGGCGTCTGCAGCGGTGGGCGGCGGCCGGTCGGGCGTGGTCTGCGCGCGTCCCTGAGCCGGGGTCAATTGTCAGTGGTGGGTGAGAGGGTTGGAGCATCCAGTCGGAAATGAGGGGGCCGGTATGTCCGGGACGCAGAATTACATCAATCACGTTGCCCTGGTGCTCGACGCCAGTTCGTCCATGTCGCACCTGAGCGGCAAGGTCGTCGAAGTCGCCGACCAGCAGATCGAATACCTTGCCCGCCGGTCCAGGGAACTGGACCAGGAGACCCGTGTCACCGTGTACGTGTTCTCCAATTCCGTGGAGTGCGTCATCTACGACAAGGACGTGCTGCGGATGCCGTCCCTGAAGCAGCTCTACCGGACCGGGGGGATGACGTCTCTGCTGGCGGCCGCGCTGAAGTCGCAGCGGGAGCTGGCGCAGACGGCCCAGCTGTACGGCGACCACAGCTTCCTGACGTTCGTCCTGACCGACGGGCAGGAGAACGCAAGCCACCGCTGCCCGGACGCCCCTTCGCGCAAGCCCGCCGAGCTGGTGCAGGCCGTGGCCGGGATGATCGAGACGCAGGCGGACAACTGGACGCTGGCCGTGCTCGTGCCGGACCAGATGGGCAAGCGCGAGGCCATGCAGTACGGATTCCCCAAGGACAACATCGCCATCTGGGACGCCACCAGCACGCAGGGGCTCCAGGAAGCCGGAGAGGTCATCAAGCAGGCCACCGAGAAGTTCATGGTGGGCCGCACGAAGGGAATCCGCGGAACCCGGGCGATGTTTTCCATCGGCGCGGATGCGGTCAACAAGGACACCATCAAGGCTGCCGGCCTCAAGCCGGTGAATTCCTCGGATTATCAGCTGATCGCCGTGGACCGGGCGGCGGGGATCCGGGAATGGGTCCTCGAATGCGGGCACACGTACCGCACCGGTGGTGCGTTCTATCAGCTGAGCAAGTCGGAGAAGATCCAGGCGCGCAAGCAGATAGCGGTTCTGGAGAAGAAGACGGACCGTGTGTACACGGGGCCGGAGGCGCGCGCCCTGCTCGGCCTGCCGGACACGGAGGTGCGCGTCAAGCCCGACCACAACGACGACTTCACCATCTTCGTGCAGAGCACCAGCGTCAACCGGAAGCTGGTGCCGAACACGCGGCTGCTGCTGATGAGCTGAGCCGGTCGGTTGTCCCGTCGCGCTCGTGGACGCGCTGTACCGGATCGGGGGTCGCTGCGGCTTCGGCTAGTCGGGGAGGCGGAAGCCGTTGAAGAGGGAGTCCAGGGCGCGGAGGGCCAGGGGGGTGGGGGTGGCGCGGACTGCCGTGTTGCGGGCTGCTGCGGCCAGGGGGTTGCGGAGGGCGCCCAGGCGGCCGGCTCGGCGGGCGCGCAGGCGGATGGCGTGGGTGCGGGCTCGGCGGGCCGCCGTGTATGCGGCCAGGGCTGCCGGGATGCGGTCGCGGCCTGCCGGGTCGTCGCCGGGCGGGAGGAGGTGGGCGAGGACCGCCGCGTCCTCGATGGCCTGGCAGCCGCCCTGGCCCAGGTTGGGGGCCATGGCGTGGGCGGCGTCGCCCAGCCAGGCGATACGGCCGTGGTGGAGGGCGGGCAGCGGGGCAGCCAGGTCGTGGAGGCCGTTCTGCAGGACGGCGGTGGGGGCCAGGCGGCTCACGCGGTCCAGGAGGGCCGGGATCGGGTCGTGCCACGCGCCGAAGCGGTGCGCCAGTTCGGCCCGGGGGTCGGGTGCGCGGGTACCCGCCGGGAGGACCGCGGTGGCGTAGAGGTACAGGCGGCCGTCCGAGAGCGGGGTGATCCCGAACCGCTCGCCCCGGCCCCAGGTCTCGCTCATCGCCGATACGGGGAGGTCGGGGGCGTCCAGGAGGGTGCGCCATGCTGTTTCGCCGGTGTAGTGCAGGCCGGGGTGGGAGGGGAAGAACGCGCGGCGCAGGGGGCTGTTGATGCCGTCGGCGGCCACCACCAGGTCCGCGGAGAGGGTCCCGCCCTCTGCGGTGTGGAGGGTGGGGCCGGTCGCGGCGTTGTCGACGGTGGTGACCGTCGTGCCGAAGCGGAGGGTGCCGGGTGGGAGCTCGGCAGCCAGCGCTGCGGTGAAGGCCGGGCGGGCGACGGCGATCGGGGGGATGCCGTAGCGGGACGCCAGCTCTGCGGTGGTGGTGCGCAGCAGCCAGCGGCCGTCCGGGCGGCGCACGCCCATGGCGGCGGGGACGGCCGTGCCGGCGGCCCGGGCCGCGTCGGTGCCGATGGCGGCGAGGGCGCGCAGGGCATTGGGGGCGAGGCCGATTCCGGCGCCGGTGGTGGGGGCTTCGGGGGCGCGTTCGCAGAGGGTGACGTGCCAGTGGTGGCGGTGCAGTGCCAGGGCTGCGGTGAGGCCGCCTATGCCGGCTCCGACGACCACCGCGCGCATGCCGTGCTGCATGGAACACCTCTTCGGTCGGCGCAGGCTCACGCTATCAACGGCCGGTCGGCAGAGGGCGGGGCGGTGCCCGTCTTCCTCCAGCGCCTCGGGGGGGCGGGGGGTTCAGCGCCGGACCTGGCTTGGCGACGGGGGCGCCGGCGGCGGCGCAGCGGTCGAAGGCGTGGTGCGCGCTCGGCGCCGCGGGCGCGGGCGCAGTGGGCGCAGGCGGGGTGGGCCCGAGCACCGCAGGCGCGGGCGCGGTCGGCCTGGGCACCGCGGGGGCAGGCGGGTCGCCCCGGGCGCCGCGGGCGGGGTCGGCGCGGGCCGGGTCGGCGCCAGCGGGGTGGGCGCGGGCGGGGTCGGTGGGCGCGGGCCGCGGGGCGGCGGCCGTCTGCGGTCCGGCCGCGGCGGAGGGGGCAGGGGCGGGGCCGGCCGCTTGGCGCTGCCGCGCGCGAGGCGGTCAGGGCATGGCGCGGGTCGGGCGGCACCGGCTGCGGTGTCCCGAGGCGGCGCAGGTCCAAGCGTCGGGGGGAGGTGTGGCGACGGCCCGGGGGCAGCGGAGAACTGGGCCTCGCGCCGCTGTCGATGCGCAGAGGGATATGTCGTTGAGCGGGCCGGGGGTGGCCGGGAAGGGGTCCGGAGGGGAGGACCGCGATGCCGAGCGCCTCGGCTGCGCGGTGGACCCGACGAGTCGGTGGAGGGGTGGGGCTTGCGCTGGGTCGCTCTGCAGGGCGCTTGCTCGGGGGTTGGTGCGGGGCCACGGTGGGCTTTCGGGCGGCCTGGGTCGGCGGGACGGCGATTCGGGCGGTGGCCCCGGCCGGCAACGCCCCCTCGCGCGGCACGTTCGCACGGCGCCCGTGCCAGGCGGGCGGCGCGGCGGCACCGGCGGTCGGCCGTGTCGGGGCGTCGTCCGGCGTTCGGGGAGTCGCTGATCGCCGGTCCGCCGGAGCCGGTGCGGCGGGCGCCTCGGGGCGGTGGGCGCGAGACGACGCGGGTCGGCGCCGATGTTCCGGGCGGGGGTGAGGGGCGCGGGGCGGGCGATGCCAGGGGAGGTTGCGGCGGCTCTACCAGGTGCGGGCTGCGTGGAGGAGGTGGGTGCGGACGCGGGGGACGTGGGGGTTGGAGGCGGAGCCGGGGCGTTGGACCAGGTAGCCCGTGTTGATCGGGGGGTCCTCGGGGTCGTGGAGGGCGACCAGGGTTCCGGAGGCGAGTTCCTGCTCGCACAGGTACCGGGGCAGCACGCTGTAGCCCGCGCCGGCAGCGACGGCGGCGAGGACGGCGCGCAGGTCCGGGACGGTGACCGCGGCCCGGCCGGTCAGGCGGCGGCCGAAGACGTGGCGCCAGTAGCGGCGGGCGATGGGCAGGTCCTCGGCATAGCTGATCAGCGGGACGCCGTGGAGGGCGGCCGGGCCCTCGGCGGCGATCCGGGCGGGGCCGCCGATCCGCTCGGCCCAGGCCGGGGCGGCGACCAGGACGAACTCCTCGTCGGCGAGGGGTACGGCGGTCAGGGTGCGGCCGCGCGGCCGGTGGGTGGAGATCACGAGGTCGTGGCGGCCCGCGCGGAGTTCCGCCAGGAGCGGCTCGGTCAGGCCCGTGGTCACGCGCAGGCGTACCCCGGCTTCGATCAGGGGGGCCAGGGCGGGGAGGACCCGGGTGGAGAGGAGCTCGGTGGGGCCGGCGAGGTGGACCGGTTCGGCCTGGGTGTCGTGGTCGCCGTCGGCCGGGGCGGTGGCCACGGCCAGTTCGTCGAGGGGGGCGCCGACGCGGGCGGCGAGCTCGTCGGCGTACGGGGCGGGGGCCACTCCGCGGGGCAGCCGCTCGAACAGCTCGCGGCCCAGCTGCCGTTCCAGGGTGCGGATCTGGGTGGTGACGGTGGGCTGGGACAGGCCCAGCAGGCGGGCGGCGGCGGTGAAGGAGCCGGACCGGTGGACGGCGAGGAAGGTGCGCAGGAGGTTGAGGTCCGGCGGGCCCGGTATGGCCGGAGCCGGGGGCTCCGGCTCGGAGCCCGAGCCATCGGTGTTTTTATGCCTCATAGAGGTGAGCCTATTGGAAACGAATGGGGGGCGGGGCCTACGTTCGATCGAGACGATCTACGCGCTCGAAACGTGAACGGAGATGTGGGACATGGCGAAGATCCTTTTTGTGGTGACCGGTGCCGACCACTGGACGCTGGCCGACGGCAGCAAGCACCCGACGGGCTTCTGGGCGGACGAGGTGGTGGCCCCGTACGAGGTGCTCACCGCTGCGGGCCACGTGGTCGTCGTGGCGACCCCGGGCGGCGTCGTGCCGACCGTGGACCGGGCGAGCCTGGCCCCGGAGGCCAACGGGGGCGAGGTGGGCGCGGACCGGATCTCCGCCGCCCTGGCCTCGATCGCCGCGCTGCAGCAGCCGGTGAAGCTGGAGGAGGTCGACCTCGGCGACTACGACGCGGTGTTCTACCCCGGAGGGCACGGCCCCATGGAGGACCTGGCCGTCGATGCCGTCTCGGGCCGGCTGCTGGCCGCGGCGCTGACCTCCGGCAAGCCGCTCGGCGTGGTCTGCCACGGCCCGGCCGCGCTGCTGGCGGCGCGGAACGCGGACGGCAGCTCGCCGTTCGCCGGCCGCCGGCTGACGGGTTTCACCAACGCCGAGGAGACCCAGGCGGGCCTGGCCGACCGGGCGAAGTGGCTGCTGCAGGACCGGCTGGTGGAGCTCGGGGCGGACTTCCAGGCGGGCGAGCCGTGGGCGCCGCACGTGGTGGTCGACGGCAACCTGGTCACGGGCCAGAACCCGGCCTCCGCGGGCCCGCTCGCGCAGGAGCTGCTCACGAAGCTGGTCTGAGGGCCGCCGGGCCGCCGGCGCCGGGTCGCCGCGCGGCCTGCTGCGGGCGGCGGCGTCCGTCCTGACCTCGCCGCCCGCCCCACTCCCTTGCGGCCCTGCACCGTTTGCGCGGTCCTCTGCTACGCTTCGCGCGATGTTCGATGTTCTTCGAATATCAAACTTCCGGCCTTGTACCTACTCGAAGGGAAGCCCAACCGCTCCTGCCGCGGTGATGACGACATGACCACCACCTCATCGGCACCCTCGTCCCCTCCTGACGGCGCGCCGGCATCGGCGCCATCGGTTCCGGTTCCGGTTCCGGTCGCCCTCTCGTCGCGGACCGTCGCGCTGCTCGCGTTCGCCACGATGTTCGTCATCGGGACGGACACCTTCCTCGTAGCCCCCCCCCTGCTGCCGACCCTGACCGGCGCCTTCGGCGTGTCCCCCGACGTATCGGGCTGGATGGTCAGCGCGTACGCCCTCGGCTACGCCGTCTTCGCCCTGATCGCCGGGCCGATCTCGGACGGGCGCGACCGGCGCAGGGTGCTGCTGGCCGGGTTGACGGGGTTCATCGTCATGACCGCGCTGTGCGGGTTAGCCCAGGGCTTCTGGACGATGATCTTCTTCCGGTTCCTCGCCGGGGTCAGCGCCGCGTTCGTCTCCCCGCAGATCTGGGCGTCCATCCCGGTCCTGGTGAAGCCCGAGGAGGTCCTCCGGACCATGGGCTTCGCCACCGCGGGGCTGTCCATCGCCCAGTGCGCGGGCATCCCGCTCGGCAGCCGGCTCGCCTCGGGCTCCTGGCACCTGCCCTTCTGGGCCATCGCCGGCCTCTCGGTCGCGCTGTGGCTGCTGCTCGCCCGCTTCTTCCCTCCGGTACCGGGCCGGCCCGGTGCGGGCAGCGGGGCGAAGGCCGTCCTCGACGCGTACAAGGCCGCGCTGGGCGCCGGCCGGCTGCGCTGGTACCTGCTGGGCTACCTCGTCTTCCAGACCGGCACCTTCGAGGCGTTCTCCTTCATCGGCCCCTGGTTCGCCGAGGACTTCGGGCTGGACGTCGCCTCCGTCGGCGCCGCCATGGCGGCGGTGGGCGCGGGCAACGCGGTCGGCTCCCTGCTCGGCAGCAGCCTGGTCGCCCGCCTGGGCCCGTACCGGTCGCTGCCGGTCGGCGTCCTGACCATGGCCGCCCTGTACTGCCTGGTGCCGCTCTCGCCGAACCTGCCCGTCGCGCTGACCCTGCTGGCGCTGGTGATGACGGCCGGCGGGTGCGTCTTCCCGGTCTTCATGAGCATCCTGCAGTCGCAGACCGAGACCGCCCGGGGCACCGTCTCCTCGCTGTCCAACTCCGCGATGTACGCGGGCACCACGGTCGGCGGCGCCGTCGGCGGGGTCCTCCTCGGCAACGCGCCCGGCTTCTGGGGGGTGGCCGCCTTCGCCGTCGCGGCCCACCTGCTCTCGCTCGGCGTGTACGCGGCGGCCGGCGCCTTCCGCAGGCAGGGCGCGGGCGGGTGAGCGCCGCCGTCCTCTTCGACCGGACGCGGCACCGCCCCGTGGTCGCCGCCCCGTTCTTCTATCATCGTAGAACGTCGAATTCGCCCGCCCGGGGCCCGCACGAGGAAGGTCGCCCATGCGCAGCCCGCTCCACCACCCCGACCGGGGCGAGATCTCCCTGGACCGGGTGCTGCACGCGCTCAGCGATCCCATCCGCCGGGACATCGCCCGCGTGATGTACCAGGAGGGCTCCCGCTCCTGCGGCCAGCTCGTCTACCCGATCGCCAAGTCGACGCTGTCGCACCACCTGAAGGTGCTGCGCGAGGCCGGTGTCATGCACACCGAGGTGCGGGGCACGACCCGGATCATCACCCTGCGGCGCGACGACCTCGAGGCCCGGTTCCCCGGGCTGCTCGACGCCACGCAGATCACCGGCCCGGCGCCGGACGCCGAACCGGCCGGCGCGGGCACGGCCCCCGCCTGAGGGGGGACCGTGCCCGGGCCGATCCCGCCCGCAGCGCCCCGCCACCGACCCGGTGGACTCGCAGGGGCCTGGGCGGGACCCGGGGTGAGCGGGCCCGGCGGGGCCCTGTACGAAGGGTCCGTGAACGAACGGAACCAGCACGCGACCGTACGCGTGTTCATCGCCCTCGCCCCGCCCGACGAGGCGAAGCAGGAGCTGGAGCGGGAGCTGCGGCCCGCCTACGACGCGTACCGGCGCATGCGGTGGAACCGCATCGAGGACTGGCACATCACGCTGGCGTTCCTGGGCGAGCTCCCGGTCGATACCGTCCCGCTGCTGCGGCCGCCGCTGGCGGAGCTCGCCGCGGCGCGTCCGCCGATACGGCTGGCGCTGCGCGGCGGCGGGCACTTCGACGAGCGGGTGCTGTGGACCGGGATCGACGGCGACCTCGACGGGCTGCACCGGCTCGCCACCGAGGTCCGCGCCCTGGTCAGGGGGTGCGGCGTCTCCTTCGTGGAGCGGCCCCTGCGGCCCCATCTGACGCTGGCGCGGTCCCGCCGCGACGATTCCACCAGCGTGGTGGAGGCCGCCGCCTCGCTCGCCGGGTTCGCCGGCCGCGCGTGGGAGGCGGAGCGGCTGCACCTGGTGGGCAGCAACTTCGGCCGCGGGCCCGGGCCGATCCGCTACCGCGACATCGAAGCGTGGAATTTCGGCGCCGGGCAGGACTGAGCGCGCCGCGCGCCGGGCAGGACTGAGCGCGCCGCGGCCCGGGGCCCGACCCGTGCCCCGGGCGGCTGCGCTGTCCGTGCGGAGCGCTGGTTTCGGCGTATGTCGATCACCGCACGGCTGCGCGCGTCGTCCCCCTGCCGGGCGGGGAGGCGCTGATCACAGGCTTCGCCTTCGAGAGCCGCGGGGGTGCCTCGTACCGCACCGTGGGTCCGGGACCGCTGGGTTCCCTCCGTCAGCCCGGACGGGTCCTCCGCCGTGTTCTCGGGCCAGCGTGCGGTACGGGCCGTGGGGGCGGACGGCGTGGCGCTGTGGGGGTACCGGCACGGCTGCTGGGGGCCGGAGCGCGGGCACCGCGGCTCGTCTGGGCCCACGTGGTGATCGAGGAGGACGAGTACCGGGTCGTCCTGGACGCCCGCGACGGGCGGGAGCCGCCCCGGCTGCCGCTGGACAGCGCGGCGGCCGGATCGCACCACCTCTCGCACCCGGATGGCATCCACAGGGGCCTGTCCATCGGCATGGGCCAGGACGGCGTCCTGCTCCACTGGGCGCGCTGGGACGGCGCGGAGCCGACCGCCCGCGACCTTGGCGGGACGACGGGCCGGATCCTGGTCGACGTGCATCCGGGCCATGCCGGGTTCCTCACCGTCCAGCACTACGGGGCGGACCTGGAACTGCACGCAGCGGACGGCTCCGTGGTCGCGCAGGGGGCACCGGAGGGGGACGGGTCCCGCTGGGACTACTGGTGCGGCTTCGTCGACGCCGACACCGTCATCGCCGTGGCGGAGGACGGCACGCACCTTCTGCCCGACGCCCGGACGCTGGAGGTGCGCGGGGCCGTCGCCCGTCCCGCCGGTCCGGTCGAGGGCGGCGTGCGCCCGCTCGGCGACGGGACCCGGCTCACGTACGACACGGCGAGCGGCACGCTCAACCGCTGGACGCACGCGGGGGCCTGACCTGCCGACTGCTCGAATCCCGGGCCGCTCATCGAACGTTCAAGCCTTTCTGGTACCACTTCAGGCCATGAAGAAGATCTCCAGAAGACAGGCCCTGGGCTTCGCCGTCGGCGCGGCCGCCGTGGTCGGCCTGTCGGCCTGCTCGTCGTCCAAGGCACCCGCCACCGCCGCGATGGGCGCCGAGGCCTCGGCCTCCCCCTCGGTCCCGCCGTTCTCCCTGCCCACCGGCGGCATAGACGAGGTGTACGAGGGGCACCGCATCCAGATCACCCTCGCCGAGGGCGGCCAGCACGGCGGCCACCACCTGCCCGCCGTGCCCGTCGTGAAGATAGACGGCAACGAGCTGCACGTCATGCGCAACGCCGACGGCAGCTGGGTCAGCGTCGTCAACCACTACGAGACGTTCCCCGACCCGATCGCAGCCGCCAAGGCGGCCATCCGCGACCTGCAGGGCGCCCAGCTCGCCCCTTTCGGCCCCCACGAGGGCGGTAGCACGTCGTGACCGTCCGCAAGAACCAGGCCACGCTGACCCCTGCGGAGAAGCGCGCCTTCACCGGTGCGCTGCTCGAGCTGAAGCGCAACGGCACGTACGACAAGTTCGTCTACGCCCACAACAACTTCCTGCTGAGCGACTCCGACTTCGGCGAGCGCGTCGGCCACCGCGGCCCCTCGTTCCTGCCGTGGCACCGGCGCTTCCTGCTGGACTTCGAGGCGGCGCTGCAGCGGGTGGACCGCAACGTCACGCTGCCGTACTGGGACTGGACGGTGGACCGCAGCCCCACCTCCTCCCTCTGGGCCGCGGACTTCCTCGGCGGCACCAGCCGGGCCCGTGACGGCCAGGTCCTGGACGGGCCCTTCGCGTTCGCCGGCGGCAAGTGGCCCATCACGGTCGGGGTGGACCGGCGCACGTACCTGCGGCGCACGCTCGGCGCGGGCGGCGTCCAGCTGCCGACCAAGGCCGACGTGGACGCGGTCCTCGCCATGCCCGTGTACGACGCGGCGCCCTGGAACAGCGCCTCCAACAGCTTCCGCAACCACCTGGAGGGCTGGCGCGGCGTCAACATCCACAACCGGGTGCACGTGTGGATCGGCGGGCAGATGGCCTCCGCGGCCTCGCCCAATGACCCGGCCTTCTGGCTGCACCACGCCTTCATCGACAAGCTGTGGGCGGAATGGCAGCGCCGCAACCCCAAGTCCACGTACCTGCCGGCCGGGCGGACGGCGAACGTGGTCGACCTGCACGGGACCATGCGCCCGTGGAACAACGTGACTCCGGCCGATCTGCTGGACCACCGGAAGTTCTACACCTTCGACACCGAGGCGCCCGCGGGAGGCCCGGCGGCCCCGCAGGCTTCGGCTCCCCCGGCGGCCCCGGTGCAGTCGGCGGCCCCGCAGGCCCCGCAGGCCCCGGCGCCGAGCGCCCCGCGGGGCTACTAGCCGCGCCGCCCGTGCCGAAGGCCGGTGTCCCTCGTGGGGGCACCGGCCTTCGGCCTGTACGGGAGGCCGGCAGCGGGGGCCGCGGCGCGGGGGGGCGGGTCAGGCGGCGGTCTCGGGCTCGGTGGCTTCCGCGGCTGCGGCGGCTTGGGCGGGGGCGGCCGCTTCGGCGGTGCGGGGCTTCCCGGTGTCCCGCATGACCAGGGTGGCCAGCAGGGCGGCGGCCAGGACGCCGGCGGCGCTGATGGTGAAGGTGGTCGCCATCGAGGAGGTGAAGGCCTCGCGGGCGGCGCGGACCAGGCCGGGCTCGCCGGAGGCCGCGGCCAGGGCCCCGGCGATGGACTGCCTGGCCTGCTCGGGGGCGCCGGCCGGCATCTCGTCGGCGTAGCTGCCGGTGAGCAGGGAGCCGAGGATCGCGATGCCGAGGGCGGTGCCGGCCTGCTGGATGGTGTCGTTGAGGGCGGAGCCGACGCCGGCCTGCTCCTCGGGGATGGTGCCCATCAGGGCGCCGACCGCGGCGGGCATGGCCAGGCCCGCACCGAGGCCGAGGAGGCCGAGGGCGACGGCGGGGACGGTGAAGCCGGTGTCGGCGGAGACGGTGGTCAGCAGGGCGAAGGAGGAGGCCATCACGAGCATGCCGGCGAGGATCAGGGGGCGGTTGCCGGCCTTGGCGGCGAGGGCGGCGCCGGCTCCGTTGCCCACGAGGGCGGCCACGGCCAGCGGCACGAAGGCGAGGCCGGCCTTGAGGGGCGAATAGCCGAGGACGAACTGCAGGTACTGGGTGAGGACCAGGAGCAGGCCGCCGTTGCCGATCTGCACCAGGGTCAGGGAGAGCGAACCGCCGCTGAAGTTGCGGTTCTTGAAGAGGCCGAGCGGGACCATCGGGGAGTCGGTGGTGTTCTCCCACACCACGAAGCCGATGAGGGCGGCGGCGGCGACGGCCAGGGTGAGGGCGGAGCGGCCGCCGAAGGCGCCGTGCTGGGGTATCTCGATGATCCACCAGACGAGGGCGGTCATGCCGGCGGCGGACAGGACGGCGCCCAGCGGGTCGGGCTTGCGCGAGGGGCCCTTGGACTCCGGCATGAGGGTGAGGGCGGCGAGGACGGCGAGGGCGACGACGGGGACGTTGATCAGGAAGATCGAGTGCCAGGAGAAGCGGCCGATCAGGACGCCACCGAGGACCGGGCTGCCGACGAGGCCGAGCATCGAGACCGAGCCCCAGGCGGCCATGGCCTTGGGCCGCTCCTCCTCGTCGAAGACGGTGATGAGGATGGAGAGGGTGGAGGGCATGATCAGCGCTCCGCCGACGCCCATCGCGATGCGGGCGGCGATGACTTCGCCGGGGTGGGTGCAGAAGCTCGCGCCGAGGGACGCGGCGCCGAAGAGCAGCAGGCCCACGAGCATGATCCGGCGGCGGCCTAAGCGGTCGCCGAGGCTTCCGGAGGTGAGGAGGAGGCCGGCGAAGACCAGGACGTAGGAGTCGAGGATCCACTGGGTGTCCTGGGGGCTCGCGCCGAGGTCGGCGGTCATGGAGGGGACCGCGACGGTCAGCGCCATGGAGTCGACCACGAGGACCAGGCTGCTCAGGCACAGCACGATCAGGATCCACCAGCGGCGTGGGGTGCGGGTTTCCATGGGTGGTTCCCTTTCGGCTTCTCGTCGGTGCCGGCGCCGTCACGTCGGGGTGGTGCGTACGGCGTTCCTTCGTTGCGCACACTGTACGCAGAGCGGAACGGTGTACGCAAGACTTCGTCGGCGTACGCAGCGCGCGTACGCTGTACGCACAGGCATCGGATGCAGGAGGAGAGCACCATGGCAGCCAAGGGGAACCCGCCGATCCCGTCCGTATGGGCTCGCGGGACGCGCGAGGCCGATCAGCCGGCGCTCAGCCGGGCCGCGATCGTCCGCGAGGCGGTCGCCGTGCTCGACGCGGAGGGCGTGGAGGCGCTGAGCATGCGCAAGCTCGGGGCGCGGCTTGGGGCGGGGGCGACCTCCCTGTACCGGCACGTCGCCACGAAGGACGAGCTGATGGAACTCGCGGTGGACGAGGTGTTCGGCGAGATGCCGCCGCCGGACGCCGAGGGCCCGGACTGGCGGGCGGCCGCCGCCCGGGCGGCGGAGTCGTTCCGCGCCACGGCGCTGCGGCATCCCTGGCTGGCGTCGGTGCTGGGCCAGGCGGGGCTCGCGTACCTGGGCCCGAACCTCATGGCGTACTCGGAGCGGCTGGCGACGCTGGTCACGCGGGCCGGGTTCCCCGAGCCGAGCCGGGCCATCGATGCGCTGATGGCGTACGTCATCGGGATGAGCACGACGGAGGCGGCCTGGCTGTCCACGGTGGCGCGGTCCGGCCAGAGCGAGGCGGAGTTCGTCGCGCGGCTGCTGCCGGCGGCGCAGCAGGCGGCCGCCGGGCACGAGCACCTGGTGGAGGGGTACGCGGCCGCGGCGGCGGTCGATCCGGTGGAGATCCGGGACACGAAGTTCGCGTACGGGCTGGAGGTCGTGCTCGACGGGCTGGCGATGCGGCTGGGGCGGTAGGCCTTCTCTTCCGGGTCCCGCCCGATCCGCGCCGCCCGGGCTCAGAGGGCGGCGAGGAACGCGCGGACGGCGGAGGCGAACCCCTCCGGGTCGGCCTGGGCGACGAAGTGGTCGGTGTCCAGCGGCCGGTACGCGGTGCCGGGGCGGCGGGCGCACATGGCGCGGGCCTGCTCGGCGGGGAGGACCTGGCTGCGCAGGCCGTGGATCAGGAGCGCGGGGCAGGCGGAGCCGAGCCACTGCTTCCAGTGGTCGCCGTGGACGAGGTTCTCGGAGTCGACGGTGTCCTGCGGGTGGAACGGCAGCCGCCAGCCCGCGCCGTCCGGCAGCGGGCGCAGCACGGGGCCGAGGACGGCGGCGAGGGGGCCGCAGGCGGCGGCCAGTTCCTCGCGGGTGGGTGCGGTGTAGGGGAAGTCCAGCACGAAGGCGAGCGGGCTCGCGCCGTGGTCGGGGAGGTCGGCGGCGGTGTCGACGTTGATCAGCGCCTCGACGAGCTCCGGGCGTTCGGCGGCCAGGTGGTAGGCGTTGACCGCGCCGAGGGAGTGGCCGAGGAAGACCGCCCGGTCGATGCCGAGGTGGTCGAGGAGGGCGCGGAGGTCGGCGAGGTAGCCGGCGCGGGTGTACTCGGGGGCGCGGTCGGAGTCGCCGTGGCCGCGCTGGTCGGGGGCGATCACGCGCCACTCGGGGCCGAGGGCGGCGGCCAGGGCGCCGAAGGAGGCGCCTTCGGAGAGGTGGCCGTGCAGGGCGACGAGGGGCCGGCCGGTGCCGCCGAAGTCCAGGTAGGACAGGGTGCGGCCGTCAAGGGTCAGGGTGGCGCGGGCGGGCCGGGCGGCGGGGGCGGCGGTGGGGGCTGGGGTGGGGGTGGCCATGTCGGTGCTCCTCTGGTTCGGATGCGAGGGCGGGGCCGCCCTCGACGCGATCGACTATACATGCGTATATGACGGTCGTTCAATACACTTGTATTAGCTGAGGAGCTGGAGCAGTTCGAAACCGACGTGCCGGCGGGGTTCATGCCGGCGCGGGCTCGACGGGGCTGGCGGACGGCACGATCCGCAGGGACATCGGACACCTGGAGCAGATGCGGTCCTGGTTCGGCCGCCCGCTGTGGGAGAGGGAGCCGCCGGACGCCGACGCAGACTTTGGGGCTCGTTCTCGCCCTCGCGGCGATCCACGCCGCCCGGGTGGCCCGGATCGCCGCCCTCATGCTCAACGACGTTGACCTCGACAACTGCCGGCTGACCATCGCCGGACGCGCCCGATCGGTTTCCCGAAGCCACGGGCCTCAACGGCCTCGGTACTGGTGGGCTCGCCTGTTCAAGTGTCGCCAGTTTCCCGCATGACCCACCCTGCCGGTGACCGTGTGTGGTCACCGGAGGCGTATCGGCTCCAGGTCCCACCAGCCTCCGAGGCAAGGCGAGTTGTGGTGGCGTGGTGGTGGCCGAGGGCGCAGGCACGCCTGTTGATACCTGTCTGCTGAGCAAAAGGCCCGCTATAGGCGGGTCGCCACGGAGCCGTCGCCCGGGGAGCTGGAACAGTTCTTCCGCCTGGACACCAAGGCTCTGGGTCTGACGCGGGCGAAGCGCCGTCCGGCGTCGAGGTGGGGATGGGCGGTGCAGGCCCGGTCAGGCACGCGGATGCGCAGCACGCTCATTACGTCGAGCGGGCTGCCGTTGACGGTGGTGAAAAGCAGGTGCGTCGGGGCCTGGGGGTCTGCCGGGCGCCGCCGGCGGGCGGGGAAGCGGGCCGTGTCGTCGCCTGCTCGCCTGCGTGCGGGGCGCCGGGAGCGTACGGTTCCGCACATGGGCGACACTGTGCCGATCAGCGAGGCGCGGGCGGAGTTCGGGGCACTCGTGCGCCGTGCGTCCCGGGCCCGGGAGCGCATCACGATCACCGATCGCGGCCGGGCGGCGGCCGTGCTCGTCAACCCCCACGAACTCGCCGACCTCGAGGACGCCCTGGCGCTGGCCAGGTACCGCGGGCACCGGGCGGACGGGACGGCGTCGGCCGTCCCGCACGAGGTGGTGCGCGCCCGGCTCGGCCTGGCGCGCGGGTGACGTACGCGATCGTCTGGGACGAGGCCGCCATCGATGCGGCCGCCCGGTTCCTCGGGCACGACCCCGAGGGGCTACGCCAGCTGATGGACGCCGTCGACCTGCTGGCCGATCAGCCGCGCCCGGAGGGCAGCACCCCGTACGCATCCCCGGACCTGCGCCGCACGCACGTGGGGCGCTACCGGGTGATGTACGAGATCACCGAGGCCACGGGCACCATCGCGGTCCTCCACGTCGGCCGCCTGGGCTGACGCGGAGGACCGCGGGCGCGGCGTCGGGCCTCGCTAGGCCGGGGCGGCCGGGGCGGGAGCGGCTGCGGCGATCAGGGGGGCCAGTTCCCCCTCGCGGCCCTGGAGCCAGAAGTGGCCGCCCGGGAAGGTCCGGGAGGTGAAGGCCCCCGAGGTGGTGGCGGCCCAGGTGGCCAGGGACGCGGGCGGGCAGCCGGCGTCCGCGTCGCCGCCCAACGCGGTGACCGGGAGCGGCAGTCGCACGGGCGGCAGCGCCGGCCGGTAGTCGGTCAGCAGCCGGATGTCGGCCCGCAGGGTCGGCAGCACCAGCTCCCGCAGTTCCGGCATCGCGTACACCTCGGGGTCGGCTCCGCCCTGGCGGCGGGCGAACGCGACCAGCGAGTCGTCGTCCAGTGCGGGCAGGGGGTGCCGGCGCTCCGTGCCCGGGGCGGCGGCCGCGGAGACGAACAGGTGGGCCGGCAGGGCCCGGGGGGCGGTGCGGGCGAGGCGCAGCACGCTCTCGTACGCGACCAGCGCGCCCATGCTGTGCCCGAAGACGACGGTGGGCAGCTCGGTGAGCCCGGCGAGGAGGGCGGCGACGGCGTCGGCCAGTTCCGCCATCGACTCGATGCACGGCTCGGCGAACCGGTCCTGGCGGCCCGGGTACTGGACGGCCAGCAGCTCGGTGTCGGCCGGGAGGTGGCGGGCCCAGCCGTGGTAGGCGCTCGCGCCGCCGCCGGCGTGCGGGAGGCAGACGATGCGGGAGGTGGCGGGGGCGCCGGCGCTGAATCGTTTCAGCCAGCGGGCGGCGTCCGTCATCCCAGCTCCCCGCGCTCCACGCAGAATTCGTTGCCCTCCGGGTCGGCGAGGACGACCCAGCCCTTGCCGTCGGGGCGGGTCCGGTCGGCGACCAGCCGCGCCCCGAGGGCCACGAGCCGCTCCACCTCCTCGGCGCGCGTGCGTCCGGCGGGCTTGAGGTCGAGGTGGACGCGGTTCTTCGCCGTCTTGCCCTCCGGGACCTTCACGAACAGCAGGGCAGGGCCGCCCGCGGGGTCCTCGATCCACGCCTCGTCGTCGCCCGGCTTGTCGTCGTCGGCCAGCGGGCGGCCCAGCAGCCGGCTCCAGAACAGGCCGAGCTCGTAGGGGTCGCCGGTGCAGTCGAAGGTGATCGTGCGGATGCTCGGGTGCATGACTCTCCGTGTGGGGAAGGGAGTTCGGAAACGGGCAGCCGGGTGGCCCCCGCTCCCAGGATGCCCTGCCGGCCGGGATCCCGCGGTCAGGAACCGTCCGAGTGGTAGGCGTACGGCCGGTCGGGGCAGCGGCGGCAGTCGAAGAGGTAGATGCCGCCCATGTCGCCGAGCATCAGGCCGGGCGGGCACTGGATCCGGGTCCGCTCCTCGTAGGGCAGGTCCCAGACGGTGCCCGTGGCGGGAGCGTCCTCGACGGGCAGCCAGGTGCGCCAGCTCTCGCCGTCGAACTCGCGGCTGTTGACGGTGAGCAGGTGCTCCATGCGGTGGCCGCAGCCGGGGCAGTCGGGCCAGTACGGGTCCTGCGTCCACGTCGGGTACCCGCCGGCCTTGATGCCCGCGGACACCGAGAGGTGGGACCAGTACGACCAGCCGGTCTCCTCCTCCAGCTGCTCGAAACGTTCCTCCAGGGCGTCGTGGACCTCCTCGGGCAGGTCCCAGGTCGGGTAGTCGACGACCCGTTCCGGGTGCAGGACGCAGGGGTCCGGCAGGTAGTCGTCCGCGGCGCCGGCCGGGCGGGGCGGCGCGGCCGGGCGCGCATCGGCGCAGTCGGAGGAGGACCGCCAGCGCAGTTCGGGGCGCGGGACGTAGCCGGCCTCGTGGTCGAAGGGGCACCACAGCACCTGGAGGAGGTCGGTGCCCGGCGGGAACGGCAGTTCGGGGACGTCGGCGGCGAAGAGCTGGAGGACCGGTACCAGGGGGAGCGGCTCCGGCGCCGGCGGCGGGGAGAACGCGGTCCGCGGGTGGTCGTCCCCGCAGTGCGGCCACGGCTCCGTGCGCGGCCACAGCAGGGGCCCGCCCATCGAGCTGTCCCGCACGCCGGGGGCGCCGGGCCGGGGGTGCAGCCGCACGGCGTCCCGGCGGTGGGCGGCGACCTCGGGGAACAGCGCCTCGACGTCGAGGGGCCGCGGCGGGGTGGTACGGGGCATCGGGGGGCTCCTCGGGCATCGGGATCGGCGGGCGCGGCCGTCCGGCGCGGTGGCGGTCGTGCGCCGGTCGCGGTCGCGCGCCGGTGCGGTCCGGCGGCGCACACCGCCGGGGGCAGCCCGCAGCGTAGCCGCCCCCGCTGACGGCGCCGCGCCCTGCATGCCGGCCTCCAGATTCTTCCGGCCGGTCACGAAGGCCCCCGGCCCGCAGGGAGCCGGGGTTCCGCTGTGGCGGTGAGGCGGGCCAGGGCTGCGGTCACTTCCGGGGCGTGGGCGGCGAAGGGGCCGAGGTCGGTGGCCCGGGCGAACGCGGGGGCGTGGCGGTGGTCCGCGAGGCGGGCGAGGGTGCGCCGGCCGTGGTACGCGCAGGGGCGGGGCGGGGCTCCGGCCGGCCGTGCCGGTGGTGGGGCGAGGCCTGCGGCGACGGCGGGCAGGGTCTCCTCGAAGAGGCTCTGGCAGGCGCGGATGCCGCGCAGCATCACCTGGTGGAAGCGGTCCTCGGGGCCGACGGGGAAGCGGTGTTCGGCGAGCACCGGCCCGGTGTCGATGCCCGCGTCGACCTCGTGGACGGTGGCGCCGTACGCGGTGTCCCCGTTCAGCAGGGCGAACAGGACGGCCACGGACGGCAGCCCGCGGTGCTGGGGCAGCAGCCCGTTGTGGACGTTGACGATGCGCAGGCCCAGGGTGAGCAGCGGCGCCCGGAAGATCTGCCGGTTGTTGACCGACCAGACGATCCCGTCGGTGCAGGCGGCCGCCAGTTCGGCGGCGCGGGTGTTGACGTCGGGTGCGGCCAGGTGCGGGGTGCCGGGGCCGGCGGCCGCGGCGTCGAGCGGGTCGGCGGAGCAGACCAGGTCGATGCGGTGGCCGCGGGCGGCGGCGTGGGCCACGGCCCGGCGCAGCAGGGCGCCCTCTCCGACGAAGATCATGCGGGTGCCTCCTCGCGGGCGGCGGTGAGCCGGGAGCAGACCTGTCCGAGGGTCAGGTCGCGGACCAGGCAGGCCAGGTCCTCGGTGAAGCGGCGGGCCTGGTCGGGGGTGAGCAGGTCGGCGCTGACCGCGCTGAGCATCTCGACGAGGGCGAGGGAGTCGCCGCCCAGGGCCTGGAAGTCGGAGTCGGCGCCCAGGGCGGCGGGGTCCACGCCGAGGACCGCCGCCCAGTGGCCGGCGACGCGGGCCCGCAACTCGGCGGGGCCCTGCGGCGGCCCGGCCGGGGGGAGGGTGTCCGGTGCGGCGGCGAAGGGGTCGGGCAGGGCGTCGAAGTCGGTCTTGCCGCTGACGGTGGTGGGCAGGGCGTCGACGGTGACCACATGGGCGGGGACCAGGTGGGCGGGGAGGCGTCGGGCGAGCGCGGTGCGCAGGGCGTCGGCGGTAGCGGCTTCGACTTCGGCGCCGGCGGTCCCGGTGGCGTCGGCGGTGCCGGTGCCGGTGCCGGTGCGGGCGGTGGTGGCGGTGGTGGCGGTGGCGGTGACCGCGTACGCGACGAGCACCGCTGCGGGCGGGGGTCCGGAGCGGCTGCCGGACGGCGGACGGCGGCGGACGGTCACCGCGGCGCGTGCCACGCCCGGGAGGGCTTCCAGGGCGGCGGTGACCTCGGCGGGCTCGATGCGGTGCCCGGCGATCTTCACCTGGCCGTCGGCGCGCCCGGCGAAGGCGACCGCCCCGCCGGGCAGGCGGCGGCCGAGGTCGCCGGTGCGGTACGTGCGCACGCCGTCGGGCCCGGTGGCGAACGGTGAGGCGGCGTCCGCCTCCCCGTCGCAGGGGCCGAGGTAGCCGCGGGCGACCTGCACGCCCCGTACGACGATCTCCCCGGTGCGGCCGGTGTCCGCCGGGCCGGTGCCGATGGTCTCGCCGTCCTCGGTGACGAGGTCGACGCGGGTGCCGGGGCCGGGAGTGCCGAGGGGGAGGGAGGGGCCGGTCTCGGTGTCGTCCACCACGTGGGCGAGGCAGGCGACGGTGGCCTCGGTGGGACCGTAGCCGTTGATCACCCGGCAGGCGGTGCCGAAGGCGGCGTACGCGGAGCGGACGGCGGCCGGGGTGAGCTCCTCGCCGCCGAGCAGGAGGGTGCGCAGGCGGCCGCCGCCGTCGCCGCCGAGGAGGGCGAGGTGGGACGGCGTCAGGGCGAGCGTGTCCACGCGGTGCTCGCGGACGAGGGCGCGCAGGACGGCGGGGGACGGGGCGTCGGGGGCGAGGACGGCCGTGCCGCCGGCGAGGAGCGGGAGGAAGAGGGGGAAGCAGGAGATGTCGAAGGCGTAGGAGGCGGCGAAGCCGAAGCGGGTGCCCTCGCCGACGCGGCACAGGGCGGTCATCCAGCGCACGAAGGCGCTGAGGCCGCGGTGCTCGACGAGGACGCCCTTGGGGCGACCGGTGGAGCCGGAGGTGTGCATGACGTACGCGAGGTCGCCGGGGGCGGGGGCCGGGGTGGTGCGGGCGGGCCCGGGAAGCGCGGGCAGGGTGGGGACGTCGTCGACGGCGAGGAGCTCACCGGGGACGAACGGGGCCAGCTGCGCGGCCAGGTGGCGCCGGGTCAGGGTGAGCCGGGCCGCGCACCCGTGCAGGACGTCCCGGATCCGGGCGCCCGGGTGGGCCGGGTCGAGGGGCACGTAGGCGGCGCCCGCCTTCAGCACGCCCCACAGGGCGCAGACCCCGGCCGGGGTCCGGTCGACGACGAGCCCGACCAGGTCCCCGCGCCGCACCCCGCGGCGCCCGAGCTCGGCGGCCACCTCGTCGGACCGCCGGTCGAGGGCGGCGTAGGCGAGGGTTCCGCCGGGCCCGTCGAGCGCCAGGGCATCGGGGGTCCGGGCGGCCTGCGCCCGGAACAGGTCCACCACGGTGACGCCGTCGGGGGGCGGGGCAGCCTCCGGGCCGGCGGGCGCGGCTGGTTCCCCCGCCGCGGCTCGCGGCCCCTCGGGGCCCGTGGGCGGCTGCCGTTCCTGCGGCGCGTGCGGGCGCTGCGCGGCAGCGGGCGCTTCCGGCCGGTCCTCTTCGGCCGGTACGGGCGCGCCGCCTCCCCGCGGGCGCAGGGCGGCGGGCTGCGGGAGCCGGCTTCCGTCGAGCGGGGGCTCCATGTCGGTGGTCAGGCGGGCGAGGACCGCGTCGAGGAGGGCTTCGGCGCGGGGGCGCAGGAGGGGGTCGCAGGCGCGGACGCCGAGGGTGAGCTCGGTCCGGGTGCCGGTTTCGGCCGCGGCGAACGACAGCGGGACCAGCGGTGCGTGCACGGGCAGCGCGTACGCGGTGGCCGCGGTGAAGCCGCCGCCGGACAGTTCGGCCGGGTCCAGCCGGCCGAGGTGGGAGACCACGGCCGAGGCCAGGTGGCGGTCGGTGCGTACGGCGGCGGCCTGGGCGGTGCGCAGCAGGGCGGCCACCGCGGGCAGGGGCAGCCGGGCCAGGCCCGCTTCGAAGCCGGCGGCGAGTTCGCCGCCGTCGGCGAGCGCGGCCAGGAGCCGGGTGTGGGCCGCGGCCCAGTCCTGGCCGGGGCGCAGGTCCAGGAAGAGCGGGAGGGTCAGGTTGCCGGTCGCGGCGAGCTGCGGCCGGTGCCGGCGCAGGTCCACCGGGACCATGACGCGGGTGTCGAGCCGTGCGGTGTCGGCGAGGGCCTGGGCGAGGCGCGCGGTGAGCCCGGGGTGCCGGCCGGGCAGGGTGCGGCGCAGCCACAGGGTCTGCGGGGCGGCCCCGGCCGTACCGCGGCCGAGCGGCGAGGGACGGCCGGGGAAGGGAGCCGGGCGGCGGGGGCCGGGGGCATTAACGGCGTTAACGCTGCCGCCCGTTCCCGTGCCCGGGCCGGTGGAGGCGGCGGTGCCTACGCCGGCGCCGCTGCCGGTGGCAGGGCCGGGGGCGGTCCTGCCGAGGAGGCGTCCGAAGGCGTCCCGGAGGGTGGGGAAACGCCCGTGGGCCGCCGGCGGGTCGACGGCGGCGCGGCGGGTGCGCTCGCCCCGCAGGGCGTGCAGGAGGCTGTGGTCCGTGGCGGGGGCGGCGGCCGGGCGGGCCGGTTCTCCGCGCAGGGCGCGGTGGACCTCGCGGACCCAGGTCAGGGCGCCGTGGCCGTCCATCACGGCGTGCGAGGCGCTGAAGACCAGCGTGGTCCGGGCCCCGCCCGCGCCGGGCACGACCAGCACCTCGCAGCCGGGTGCGGCGTCCGGGTGGGCACGGCCCGTCAGCAGCCGTGCGGTCTGCGGGTCCGAGGGGTCGAAGCCGCCGGCGGCCTCGGGCGCGTACACGATCCGCGGGAGCGGGCCGTCGGCCGTCCACAGGGCGCCGCGGCGGCGCAGCCGCGATCCGGGGCAGGACTCGGCGGCCCGCGCCACGGCGGCGCGGAGCAGCTGCGGGTCGGGGACGCCGTCGCCCTCGACGACGATGCGCAGGGCCATGGCGCCGCGGGCCTGTCCCGCGGCCAGGTACAGGCGTTCCGTCGGGGACACCGGCCTGCGGTGGAGGGGGGAGTTCGGGGTGTTCATCGGGGGTCGTTTCCTCGGGGGGCCGGGGTCGCGGGAGCGGGGCGGGTGCGGGCGGTCCAGGCGGGTACGCCGCCCTGCGAGGCCACCCAGCGCGCCAGCTCCCGCAGCCCGTCGGCGCGGGTGCGGGTCGGCTCGTAGCCGAGGTCGCGGCGGGCCGCCCCGATGTCGTACGTCGTCGAGCGGGTCAGCAGGGCCAGCATGTAGCGGCTGAGCGGCGGCCCCGCGGGTGGGCCGGGCCGCAGCCGCCAGGCGGTCTCCACCGCCGCGGCCAGCGCGCGGCCGACCGGCAGCGGGATCCGCCGGCCCGGCGGCGGGCAGCCGAGCAGGCCGGCGACCTCGGTGAGGAACGGCCACAGGTCGGTGGCCTCGCGGTCGGCGACGAAGTAGGCGCGGCCGCCGATGCGTCCGGGGTCGGCCGTGACGGCGGCCCGCAGGCAGGCGTCGACGGCGTGGTCGACGTGGCAGAGCGAGACCAGGACCCGCTTGCCGCCGGAGAGGTCCGGCAGCCGCCCGGCGTGCATGGCGCCGACGAGCTTCGGCAGGAACCCGGCGCGGTCGCGCGGCCCCCAGATGCCGCGCGGGCGTACGGCGCAGGTGGTGAACCCGGGGGCGTCCGCGGCCCGTACGTGCTGCTCGGCGACGGCCTTGGTGGCGCAGTAGTCGTTGAACCAGCGCGAGGGGTAGGGGGTGCTCTCGTCGATGCCGAGGCGGTCTCCTTCGCGTACGTGCATCAGTGCGCTGGGGCTCGACACGTAGATGAAGCGCTGCGCTCCGGCGGTACGGGCCGCCTCCATCAGCCGGAGCGTGCCGGTGACGTTCGCTGCCGTGAACGCGGCGCGGCTGCCGTGGTCCACGACGCGGGCCGCGCTGTGCACGACGGCGTCGCAGCCCTCGGCGGCGCGCTCGAGGGAGTCGGGGCGGCCCAGGTCCCCGGTGGCGAGTTCGACGCCGGGCAGGGTGCGCAGCCGCGCCGTGTCGCTGCCGGGGCGGACCAGGGCCCGTACCCGGTGGCCCCGGCGCAGGCAGCCGTCGACGAGGTGGCCGCCGAGAAAGCCGGTGGCGCCGGTGATCAGGATCTTCTTCACAGGCTCCGCCACCAGGTGGCGCCATAGAGCATGGTGAGGGCGGCCGCGGCCGGGCGGGGGACGCCCGCGGCGCGGGCGCGGGGCAGGGCGAACGGGAGCTGGGCGGCGTGCCCGGCGATGCTCAGGGCCGCGTCCGTCCACCACAGCAGGCGCAGGGTACGGGAGTCGGGCACGCCGGCGGTGGCGGCCCAGACGGCGCCGCCGAGGAGGTACGCCCAGCCGGCGAGCGGGACGAGCCGGGGGGCGCGGGCGCGGGAGAGCAGCGGGGCGGGCGGGGCGAGGCGGCGCTCGGCCCAGCGGGCGAGCTCCTCGCGGCCGATCTTGGCGTTGTGCCGGATGTCCACGGGGAATCCGGGGTGCTGGAGGAACTCCTCCAGGCCGGTCGTGCAGGCGTGGGCGCAGGCCAGCTCGCGCAGTTCGGCGACGAGGCGCTGCCAGGCGGCCGGGTCGAGTCCGCCCTCGCCTTCGGTCTCCACGCAGACGATCGGGCGCTGGGCGCGGGGCCGGCCGCGGCCGCCGCCGGTGGCGCCGCCCCGGCCGGGGCCCCAGCCGCTGTCGGCGCGGTGCCGGGGGCTGCCGGTGCCGACGCCGACGCCGACGAGGGCGGTACGGCGTACCAGCGGGTGGGCGTTGAAGACGCCTTCGCAGCGCACGGTGTGCAGGTCCCGGTGTTCGGCGCGGACGCGCTGGGCCGCGCGGCCGCAGAACCAGAGCCGGCCGTCCTCGTCGAGGTAGCCGAGGTCGCCGGTGCGGTGCCAGGGGCGCGGGGCGGCCGGGGCCGCGGCCGGGGCCGCGGGGTCGGCGTCGTGCGGTGCCGCTTCGGCGACCTTGTGCAGCCGGTCCGCTTCGGGGGCGCGGTGGTAGCGGGGGCTGACGGAGTCGCCGTGGACGGCGATCTCGCCGACCTGCCCCGCGGGCAGGGGTGTCGCGGGGTGGAGCGGGGGCATGGGGCCGTCGGTGACGGGCAGGATCACCACCCGCGTCCCGGGGACGGGCCGCCCGACACAGCTGCCGGCCCCCTCGGCAGCCCGCGCGGCGGTCCCGCCCGCGGCGGCAGCCCCGCGTTCCGCGGCGGCGGAGGGCTCGGGCGTACGGCTCGCGCCGGGGGCGGCGGTTTCGGCGGAAGCGGCGGAAGCGGCGGGCGCGGCTTCCGCGGCGGCCGACGGTCCGGGCGCGGTCTCCGCCGCGTGCGCGGCGGCGTGTCCGGCCGCCCGCGCGGCGGTCCCGCCGGCGGCCGGGGCGGCTGCCCCTGCGTCGGGGAGGGCTTCGGGGGACGGGCCGGGTGCCGGGCTGCCGTCCGCGCCGCGGGCCGGCGGGTTCGGGCCCAGCAGTTCCGCCGCCTCGATCGAGGTGATCGGGAGGACCTCCGTCGCGCCGTACGTGACGTGGATGCGGGCGCGGTCGTCCAGGACGCGGCGCAGGGCGGCCACCGTCGCGTCGGGGACGGGGGCGCCGCCGCCGACGACGCAGCGCAGCGCGGGCAGCGGGTGGCGGCCGGGCGGGGCGGCGGCGAGGTGGGCGGCGAGGGTGCGCAGCAGGGCGGGCGAGGCGAACATCGTGGTGACGGCGAAGCGTTCGAGCGCGTCGACCACGAGCTCGGGGTCGGCCTGGGCCACCCGGGAGGGGGCCAGGGGGGCGAGGACGAGGGTGGATCCGTAGACGAGGTCGAGGACGCCGTAGAACGGGAGGGTGACGAGCGAGGTGTCCTCGCGGGTGCGGCCGTGGACGGCTTCGATCTGGCGGGCGATGGACAGCGCCATGCGGTGGGTGTACTCGACTCCCTTGGCGGGGCCGGTGCTTCCGGTGGTGAAGCCGATCATCAGCAGGTCGTCGCGGTCGGCCGGCGCGGGTGCGGGGCCGCCGCTGCGGCGCGGGCCGGCGGCGCCGAGGGCGCGGACCGCGGTCAGGGGGCGGGCGCGGCCGAGCCGGTGCCGGCCCAGGGTGACGGCCACCCGTACCCCGGCGAAGGTGCGCCGGCCCAGGACCCGGGCCAGGTGGGCGAGCGGCGGGCCGATGAACGCCTCGGCGCCGACGGTGCGGTAGCAGTGCAGCATGCGGCGCACGCCCATGCCGGGGTCGACGACCACGGGCACGGCGCCGACCCGGAACAGGGCGAAGGCGAGGGCGAACAGCTCCGGCCCGGGCGGGGCCATCAGCACGGTCCGGGTGCCCTTGGTGATGCCGGCCCGGGTGAAGCCCGCCGCCAGTTCCTCGACGGTCTGCTGGAGGGCTCCGTAGGTGAGGGTGCGGTAGCGGGGGCGGCCGCCGCGCGGGCGGTGGGGGCCTTCGGGGTGGACGACGGCCGGCTTGTCGGGGAAGGCGCGGGCGTTGCGCTCGAGGAACGCGGCCAGGCTCTGGGGATCGGCGCCGGGGCGGCTCTCGGCGCAGGCGTCGGGGTGGGTGTCGGTGACGGCGGGGGCGCCCGTCTTCGGCGCGGGTGCCTCGGTCGGCGTGGCTGCCATGGCGCTCACCACCCCTGAGGCCGGTAGGAGGCGCAGGCGGCTGCGGGTCCGGCGCCCGCGGTCACGAACAGCAGGCCGTCGCAGTCCTCGGGCCGTGCGCCGTCCAGTGCGCGCCGGTAGCCGAGGACCGGGGCCGCGGTGTGCGGCTCGCCCGTGATGCCCTGGAACCCGTCGGCCGCACCGGTGCGCGGACCGACGACCAGGGTCCGGTCGAGGTCGAGGCCGAACTCCTCGGCGTACGAGGCCACCGCGGCGGCGGCGAGTTCACCGGCCCGGGCGTCGTGGCCGGGCGCACGGCGCACGGTGATGCGGGAGCGGCCCGCGGTGCCCATGGTGTCGAGGTCGAGGTAGCCCTCGGTGTCGGAGGGGCCGTCGGCGCCGTAGTGGCGCACGGGCCCGAAGCCGGTACCGGGGTCGGCCGCGCGTTCGAGGAGCAGGGCTCCGGCCAGGTCGGCGTACGGGTAGTCGGGGTCGGCGGCGGCGTCGCCGCCGGGGTGGACGTCGGCGGCGGTGATGAGCAGCCGCTCGGTGGTTCCGGTCGCGAGGAGGGCCTGACCGGCCTGGACGGCGCTCAGCACGCCGCAGGCCCCGTTCATCAGGTCGAAGGAGAAGCCCGGGGAGGGCTGGGGGTCGGCGAGGTAGTCGAGGTTGATGCCGACCTCCTTCTGGACCAGGGCGGAGAGGGCCGGTTCGAAGGTGTTGTGCTCGCGGTAGACGCCGACGTTGATGAGGACTCCGACCCCGGAGGCGGAGACGCGGGCGCTGTCGAGGCAGCTGCGGGCGGCGCGGCCGGCGAGGTCCACGGCCGAGGCGGGGGTGCCCGCTCCGGCGGGGATGGCGGTGGCGGAGGCGGTGATGACGATGCCCACGGCTCACACCCCCGCGCTGGTGATGGTGGCGGACAGGGCGCCGGTGACGACGCCCGAGGCGGCGGGCACCAGCAGGTACTTCGCCCCGGGGGCGGCCCCGCGGGCGGAGGCGCCGGCCCGCAGGTGCTCGCGCAGCGTCAGGAAGTGGGAGGTGGTGGCGGTGTTGCCGTACCGCTCCACGACGCGCGGCGACGGCGGCATGGGGGTGGCGAACTCGGCCTCGGCCGTCTGGTTGACGTAGTCGATGAAACGGGAGCCGACCTGGTGCTGGATAACGTAGTCGAATTCCTCGCCGGCGAAAGTACGGCCGTTCTTGGCGAGAAAATCCTCATGGAATCGCGGCCAGAGTTTCAGCCGTTCCCGGTCGTGCATCTTCTTGTTGTCGGTGTAGAGGGCTATTCCCTGGGTGCGGTCGCTCGGCATTCCCATGCAGAGGTGGGAGTATTCCGAGCAGGTCATGAGCTCGACGTAGTGGATGCGGTCGGCGGCGTCCGCGGACGCGTCGAGGATGACGGCGGCCGCGGAGTCGCCCACCGAGAGGGAGGCGAACTGCGGGTCGTAGGAGTCGCCGACCTCCGCGGCGGCGGTGCTCGCGACGCGGGTGGCCTGCTCCCCGCTGACGACCATGCCGGTGCGCACCGCCCCGGAGCGGATCATGCGGTCCAGGAGCCAGACGCCGGTCATCATGCCGGCGCAGGCGTTGGAGACGTCGAAGCCGAGGGCGGAGCGGGCGCCCAGCTCCTTGGCCAGCATGCCGGCGAAGGAGGGCTCGAAGTGGAAGCGGCTGCCGTCCTTCACGCGGGTGATGGAGGCGCTGATGACGACGTCGAGGTCGGCCGCCCGGTGGCGGGAGACGGCCAGGCAGTCGCGGGCGGCGGCCAGGGCCATCCCGAAGGAGTCCTCCCCGGCGGCCGGGTCGGGGTCGTGGACGCGGCGCTCGGCGACGCCGGTGATCCGCTCGACGTCCGCGCCGCCCAGACCGGGTGCGAGCGCGGCCAGTTCGGGGGTGGTCAGGACTCCGGCCGGGAGAAAGGCGCCGAGGGCCTCTATTCGGCTGCGGCGCTCGGTGGTACGCATATTCGCCCTCCATGGCGATCCGCCGGGTGCCGCCCTTGGCAAAGGGTGGGCTGGGGCGGGAAATGGCAGAGGGTTGTCTGTTGCTGACGGACAGCGAAGTTACCGTAGCGTACAGATTTACTCGGTTCGGCTCGACCAGGGCCGGAACGGCGCCGTCCGACGGATATCGGCCAATCCGCTGGAGGTTGAATTCGCGTCGGGTCGGCGGTTCCGGGGGGCGGTGGGGGCGCGGCGGGCGCTGCGCCGGCGGCGTGGGGGCGCTCGCGTGCGGCGGGCCGGCCGCGGCCGTGCGGGGGGTGGCCGACGCAAAAGATGTCCGGAATCGCCCGGTCCGTCTTGACCGGCGGGTGGGGTGGATCCCGGGCGCTCGGGATCCGGTCGGGAACGGTTCGGGAACGGGTGCGGTCAGGATCGGTCGTACGACGCTTGGAGGAGGAGGTTCCACGGATGCGGTCCACCGAGATCGGCCCGTCGGTCGTTCGGGCGTAGGGGGTGGGCGGCGGTGCGGGTCGGCTCCGGCCGGGTCGGCTCGGGCCGCTGCGCGGAGCTGCTCCCCGCCCCGCCCTTTCTCCGTATCCCGGGGCTTCGCCCCGACCCCCGTTCGCCTCAAACGCCGGCGGGGGTGAAAGCGGGGGCGGGTGGTCAGGAATCGAGAAGCGGGGGCAGCGGGTCGCCTCTAGCCTGCACGTCATGGACATCACCATTCACACGACCTCCCTCCCGCACGACGACCCGGACGCGTCGCTCGCCTTCTACCGCGACGTCCTCGGCTTCGAGGTCCGCAGCGACGTCGGGCAGGGCAGGATGCGCTGGATCACGGTCGGCCCGGCCGGTCAGCCGGGCACGTCGATCCTGCTGGCGCCGCCTGCGACCGACCCCGGCATCACCGAGGACGAACGCCGCACGATCACCGAGATGATGGCCAAGGGCACCTACGGCTGGATCCTGCTGGCCACCCCGGACCTCGACGCCGTGTTCCAGAAGGTGCAGGCCGGTGACACCGAGGTCGTCCAGGAGCCGACCGAGCAGCCGTACGGCGTCCGCGACTGCGCGTTCCGCGACCCCGCGGGGAACCTGGTCCGCATCCAGGAACTGCGCTGAGCCGTGCGGTCCGAGGGGGAGGGTTCCGATGTGTAAGCCCGAATGGCGGCGTGCCCGCATCCAGGCCCAGCACCTGGCCGATCTCGCGCGGCTGCGCCGCGTCCGCGACCGGATCGACAGGGAGTTCGCGCAGCCGCTGGACGTGGAGGCGCTCGCCCATGGTGTGCACATGCCCGCCGGCCACCTGGGCCGGCAGTTCCGGGCCGCCTACGGCGCGTCGCCGTACGCGTACCTGATGACGCGTCGCATCGAGCGGGCGGCGGCGCTGCTGCGGCGGGGCGACCTCGGCGTCACCGAGGTCTGCTCCGCGGTCGGCTGCGCGTCGCCGGGAACGTTCACCACCCGCTTCACGGAGCTGGTCGGCATGTCGCCCGGGGCCTTCCTGCGCCGGGCGGCGGAGGCGGCGGCCCCCGGTGCGGGGTCGGCGATCCGGCTGGAGGGGATGCCGGCGTGCGTGGCGCAGCAGGTCTCCAGACCGGTCAGGAATCGAGAAGCCGCGGCCGCCGCGCGGCCCCTAGCGTGATGGTCATGGCAACCACCACTTCCGCCGCAGCCGGCACGTCCCTCGCATCCGTCACCCTCGAGGTGGCCGACCCCGAGGCCGCCCGCCGCTTCTACAGCGCCTTCGGCGTGGACGCGTACGTACGCCTGCGGGCGTCCGAGGCGCACTCCACCGGATTCCGCGGCTTCACCCTGGCGCTCACGGTGTCCGGGCCGGCCACCGTCGACGGCTTCGTCGGTGCCGCCGTCGGCGCCGGCGCCACGGTCCTGAAGCCCGCCGCGAAGTCGCTGTGGGGCTACAGCGGCGTCGTCCGGGCCCCGGACGGCACGATCTGGAAGATCGCGACCTCGGCGAAGAAGGACACCGGCCCCGACACCCGCGAGATCGACGACGTCGTCCTGCTGCTCGGTGTCGAGGCCGTGAAGGCCACCAAGCAGTTCTATGCCGACCGGGGCCTGACCGTGGCCAAGAGCGTCGGCGGCACGTACGTCGAGTTCGCCCCCGGTCAGTCGAGCCCCGTCAAACTGGCGCTGTACAAGCGCCGCGCCCTGGCCAAGGACCTCGGGGTCCCCGTCGAGGGCACGGGCTCGCACCGCATCATCCTCGGCAGCACCGCCGGCGGCTTCACCGACCCGGACGGGTTCGCCTGGGAGGCCGCCGCGTAGCTCCCCCTGAGGCCGCTCCGGCTCCCGGCCCCCGCTCCCCGCCCCCGCTTGACCCGTACGAGAGGAAACCTGTCATGCCGTCCAAGAAGTCGCCCGCCGAGGTCTCCGGCACGACCACCGAGCAGTACGGCGGATTCACCGCCGAGGAGCGGGCCGCGATGAAGGCGCACGCCCAGGAGGAGAAGAAGACGACGGCGCGGCGCGGTCTGTCCCGGGCGGAGAAGGAGGCGGCGGCGGAGCAGGACGTGCTCGCGAAGATCGCCGAGATGCCGGAGGCGGACCGCGTCCTCGCCGAGCGGATCCACGAGATCGTCACGACCGCCGCCCCGGACCTCGCGCCCAAGCTCTGGTACGGGATGCCCGCGTACGCCAGGGACGGCAAGGTCGTCTGCCACTTCCAGAGCGCGGAGAAGTTCAAGTCGAGGTACGCCACACTCGGGTTCAGCGACCAGGCGGCACTCGACGACGGCGCCCTGTGGCCGACCTCCTTCGCCGTGAGGGAGCTGACCGCGGCCGCGGAGGACCGCATCAGGGCGCTGGTGGAGAAGGCGGCGGGCTGAGGCCGGCCGGGGCGGAGGCGGCGGCGCCGCCTCACACGCCCGCGGGGCTGGACGTCGCGGGGCTGGGGGTGGGGCGGCCGAGGGTTTCGCGGACGGCCGTGGCGCGGGAGCGGTGGGAGCGGGCGGAGTCCGGCCGGCCCAGGGCTTCCAGGGCCAGGGCCATGCCGTCCAGGGCCCGGGCCGCCTCGATGCGGTAGGTGATGGCCTCCGCATGGCGGTACGCGCTCTCGTGCAGCTCCCGGGCCCGTTCGGGGTCGCCCCGCAGGAAGTGGACCCGGCCGAGGACGTTCTCCACCGCCGCCTGCCGCATCGCCGTTCCCTTCGAGCGGATCAGGTGCAGCGAGCGCTCGGCGTACGCGGCCGCGCGGGCTCCGGCGCCCGTCCGCTGGAACACCTCCGCGGCCAGGGCGAGGGCGAGGGCGAGGTTCTCCGGCATCCGGCAGTCGTCGGCCAGCTCCATGGCCCGTTCCACGGTGGCGAGGGCCTCCCGCTCCTCCCCCAGGGCCAGTTGGGCGATGGCCAGGTCGTTGAGGGCGGAGATCTCCTCGGCGCCGCTGCCGGCGCGACGGCTGAGCAGCACGGCCCGCCCCGCGGCCTCGGCGGCCTCGCGGTGCCGGCCCGTCCAGGTGTACACCGAGCTCAGGTTGCACAGGGTGTACGCCTCCTGGCGGGCGTCGGCCAGTTCCCGGTGGAGCACGGCGCCGCGCTCGAGGTGGCGCCGGGCGCCGTCGAGGTCGCCGAGGAAGCTCTGCAGCAGGCCGAGCAGGGTCAGGCAGACCGCCTCGCCGCCCCGGTCGGCGAGGCCCGTGGCGAGGTCGAGGGCCTCGGCGGCGGCGGCGGTGCCGTCCTGGAAGCGGCCGAGCTTGCACCGGGCGACGGCCTGGTTGGACAGGCTCACCCGCAGCAGCCGGGGGTCTGCGAGCCGGCGGGCCGCGGCCACGGAGACGTCCGCGACCCGCTGGAACTCCTCCAGCTGGCTGCGCGAGTTGAGGTGGAAGACGAGGTTGCGGGCGAGCTGGGCGGCGTGCCGGGTGAATCCGAGCTGCTCCGCGCGCTCCACGGCGTTCAGCAGCGCGCCCTGCTCCTGTTCGAACCAGGACTCCGCCGCGGCGGCGTCCGCAAAGGCGGGCAGCGCGGCCGGGCCCGCGCCGTGCCCGCGGCCGCCACGGGCAAGGGGGTTGCGGCCGGGGAAGAGGATCCGGCAGGCCTCGTCCGCGGCGGCCAGGTAGTGGTCGAGCACCCGCTCGAAGGCGGCCAGCTCCTCCTGTCGGGTCCGCCCGCCGTGCAGGCCGTGGGTGAAGCTGCGGACCAGGTCGTGCAGGACGTAGCGGCCGATCTCGCCCTGGCCCACCAGGTTCGTGTCGAGGAGGTGTTCCAGCACCTCCTCGGCCGCGCGCAGCCCGGTGCCGAGCAGCGCCGCGGCCGAGTGGATGCCGATCTCGCGGCCCGGGTGGAGCCCGATCAGCCGCAGCGCGTCGCGGTGGGCGCTGCCCATGGCCTCGTAGCTCAGCTGGAGGGTGGCCTTGACGCTCTGGTCGCCGGAGCTGAGCTCGTCGATGCGGCGGGTCTCGTCGCCGAGCCGGTCCACGAGGTGGCTCAGGGTCCAGCGCGGGCGGCTGCGCAGCCGGGCCGCGGCGATCCGCAGGGCCAGTGGCAGGTGCCCGCACAGCGCGCCCAGTTCGGCGGCGGCCGCGGGCTCGCTGCGCACCCGCTGCGCGCCCACCACCCGGTCGAGCAGGGCGAGGCTGTCGGGCGGCGGCATCATCCCGATGCCGATCCAGTCCGCGCCGTCCAGGCCGGTCAGCCTGCTGCGGCTGGTGACCAGGACCAGGCAGCCGGAGGAGGCCGGCAGCAGCGGCCGGACCTGGGCGGCATCGGCCGCGTTGTCCAGCAGCAGGAGCACCCTGCGCTCGGCCAGGGTGGCCCGCCACAGGGCGGTGCGGCCGTCGAGGTCGTCGGGTACGCGCTCCCCCGGTGTGCCGAGGACGCGCAGCAGCGAGCCGATGACGGTGCCGGGCCGGCGCGGGCTCTCACCGGGGGAGAAGCCGCGCAGGTCGGCGTAGAGCTGCCCGTCGGGGTAGTCGGCGGCCAGCCGGTGCGCGGCGTGCAGGGCGAGAGCGGTCTTGCCGCTGCCGCCCATGCCGTCGATGCCGAGGACGCGGGCGGCGGCCCCGGGCAGCTCGGGGCGGGCCAGCAGCCGCCGGAGTTCGCGCTCTCGGCCGGTGAAGTCGGGCAGGTCGGGCGGCAGGGTGCAGGGCGCGCCGGCCCGGGCCGCGGTGGCCGGGAAGAGAGGCAGGTGGAGGGGGAGGGGCGGGGGCGGGGACGGGGAGGCAGCCGGGGCCGGCGCGGTGGGCGCCGGGGGCCGGGCGCCCGCCGGGGCCCGGGCGTCCGGCGGTTCGGGCGCGGCGAGTTCCGGGCTGTCGCGCAGGATCGCCTCGTAGAGCCTGGTCAGCCGGGGTCCCGGATCGATGCCGAGGTCCTCCACCAGCAGCTCGCGGACCCGGCCGAACTCTGCGAGGGCCTCGGCCTGTCGGCCCGAGCGGTACAGGGCGAGCATGAGGTGGCCGCGCAGGGTCTCGCGCAGCGGGTGTTCGGCGATCAGCTCCCGCAGGTCGCCGACGATTTCGCCGCTCTCGCCGAGTCCGAGGCGCAGTTCGACGAGCTGCTCCACCGCGGTGAGCCGGCGCTCCTCCAGGACGGCGGAGGCCGCGGCGATCACCGGTCCGCAGTCGGCGTGCAGGACGGGGCCGCGCCACAGGGCGAGCGCGCTGCGCAGGTGGTCGGCGGCCTCGGCGGGGCGGGCGGCGTCGAGGGCGGCGCGGGCCCGCCCGAGGCGGAGCGAGAAGAGGGTCAGGTCGAGCCGGTCCGGTTCGAGGTCCACGCGGTAGCCGGGCCCCTCGGTGACGATCAGGGAGGCGCCGTCCGGGATGCGCCGGCGCAGGTCGGCGACGGCCTTGCGGACCTGGTGGGCGGCGGTGGTCGGCGGCTCGCCGTCCCAGGCGGCGGCGACCAGCCGGGACACCGGGACCATCCGGCCCGGTTCGAGCAGCAGGGTGGCGAGCACCCGTGCCGGGATGGGGCCGCCCAGGCGCAGCCGTGCGCCGCCGACCCTGACCTCCAGCGGTCCCAGCACCGCGAAGCTGACGTCGCCGCTCACCCGGTCCCCCGTTCCGCCGAGACTGCCGAGGACTTCCCGCCGGCGCGGCGCCGGCCCTCGTCCTCGGATGCTAGGGGAGCCGTGGCCGGAGGGGACCGGGCGCTTCGGCGGGGAGGGCGCCGCTCTCGAGGGGCCTTCCAGGGGCGTTCCAGAGGGCCTCCGGCACTCCGCCCGCACCGGTGCCCCGGACGGGTGCCCGGCGCGGTGGCCGGCAGGGCCCCGTCTCAGGCCGCGCAGGAGGGCCGGCGGCCGTGGTGGGCGGCCATCTCCTCGAAGAGGGCGCCGACGTCGAGCGGTGAGCCCTCGGGCAGCCCCTGCTGCTCGGCGTACGCGCGGTGCAGGTTGGGCAGCAGCCGCTCGGCGTCGAGGAGTTCGGCGTACGGGCCGGGGTCGGCCGCCCGGGCCGCCTCCCGCGGGCTCGCTCCGGCGGCTGCGCCCTGCGCGGCCAGGTCCTGGAGCCAGCGCAGGTAGGACTCGTTGGCGTCGAGGAGTTCCGGGCCGCCGACGGGGCCGTGGCCGGGGACGAGGGTGGTGGCGCCGAGGGCGCGCAGCCGCTGCAGCGCGGTCAGGGAGCCGGAGACGGACCCCATGACGCAGAAGGGGGTGACCCCGTTCATCACGAGGTCGCCGGTGAACAGCACGCCGTGGTCGGGCAGCCAGACGACGGTGTCGTCGGTGGTGTGGGCGGCGGGGCCGATGTGGATCAGTTCGGCGCGCAGTTCGCCCACGTGGAGGGTGGTGCGGTCGGTGAAGGTGAGGTCGGGCGGGGAGATCTCGATGTCGCCCCAGCAGACCTCCGGCCACAGCCCGGCCATGTGCAGGCCGGCGGCCCGGACCATGGTGCGGGTGCGCTCGTGGCCGATGGTCAGGGCCTCGGGGAAGACGAAGTTGCCGTACGTGTGGTCGCCGTGGAAGTGCGTGTTGACCACGGCGCGCGGCGGCCGTCCGGCGAGGCCGAGGGCGGCCTCGCGCAGCCGGCGGGCGCGCCGCTCGGTGGCGGCGGTGTCGACGAGGGCGCAGGAGCCGCCGCCGGTGAGGATGCCCGCGTTGTTCAGGCACCAGCCGCCGGGCGGCTGGACGTACGCGTGGACGCCGTCGGCCACTTCGGTGAGGGTGGCGGCGGTCTGGTCCTGCGCGCTGGTGCCGGGCACGGTCCACGCACCTCTCTTCTCGCTCGTACGGGGCCGCCGGCAGGGCCGTCGGGCAGGGCTGCGCTCGGGCTGCGGGCGGTGGCGGGGGCGCCGCGGTCGCCCGCGCCCCGGGCCCCGAGCCTGGCCCGGCCGCCTGGACCTGCGCTCGAAACGGCCTGGCGTCCGCCTGTACGCGGCTGCCCGGTGGGGTACGAGCCGTCCCGTACGGGTCCCCGGCCGGAATTCGAGCCGGGCTGTAGCGGGCGCGCCCAAGCTGGCGATGCGAAACCGGCCGTACCCCGGTGCCTCCGTGTCGAAAGGGCCCGCATGAGCATCGTCGAGGAAAGACCACTGGAAAGCGTGCGAGAAGAGTTCCGCTTCGCCTCGCTGCGCGAGCGCACCGCCGAACTGAGTGCCGTAAGGGCGCTGGCCGAGGCCGGCCCCAGCGAGCGCGCCACTGCCGCCCAGCACGCCAAGGGCAAGCTGACGGCCCGCGAGCGGATCGACATCCTTTTCGACGAGGGCACGTTCAACGAGGTCGAGGGGCTGCGCAAGCATCGCGCCACCGGCTTCGGCCTGGAGGACAAGAAGCCGCACACCGATGGCGTCGTGACGGGCTGGGGGAAGGTCCACGGCCGCACCGTGTTCGCGTACGCCCATGACTTCCGGATCTTCGGCGGGGCGCTGGGCGAGGCCCACGCCGAGAAGATCCACAAGCTGATGGACCTGGCCGAGGCCGCCGGGGC
>NZ_JBEYXN010000028.1:0-96290 GCF_040704625.1 Streptomyces sp. NPDC046866 | reverse complement strand
GCGCCCCATCCGCTGGCGAGTCTGGATAAATCCAGCCCGCGCGGCGTTTGAGCGCACCGGGCGCGAAGCGCCCGGAACCGGGTCCGGGCGGAGCCCGGTTTCGGGAACGGGCGGGGAGGGGACACCGCAGCGGCGCGGGCGGCAGGTGGCGCCGGGCCCTCGTGACAGGGCCCGGCGCCGGGCAGGGCCTCGGGGAGGAGCCCCGAGTTTCAGGGAAGCGCCGGCGCCTGGGCGGTGGAGCCGCGCACCACCAGTTCCGGCTGGAAGACGTACTCCGTGCGCTGGACGGGGGTACCGGCCACCGCCTCCAGCAGCGCCCCCACCGCCGCATTGGCCATGGCCCGCACCGGCTGCCGCACGGTCGTCAGCGGCGGATCGGTGAACGCGATCAGCGGCGAGTCGTCGAACCCCACCACCGACACGTCCTCCGGCACCCGCAGCCCCCGCTCCCGCACGGCCCGTATCACCCCGAGCGCCATCGGATCGCTGCCGCAGACGATCCCGGTGCAGCCGCGGTCCAGCAGGGCGCCGCCGGCCGCGTGCCCGCCCTCCACGGTGAACAGCGTCCGCTGGATCAGCCCTTCGGCCTCCGCGTCCGGCACGACCCCGACGAACCCCTGCTCCTTGCGCGCCGACGGCACGTACCGCGTGGGCCCGATGGCCAGGCCGATCCGCCGGTGCCCCAGGTCCTCCAGGTGCCGTACGGCCATCTCGGCGGCGGCCCGGTCGTCCGGCGAGATGAACGGGGCGGTGACCTGCTCGTTGAACCCGTTGATCATCACGAACGGCAGGCCGCGCGAGGCGAGCCGCTGGTAGCGGGCCGGGTCGGCGTGCGCGTCCGCGTGCAGCCCGGACAGGAACACGATGCCGGTGACGCCCCGCGCCTCCAGCTGCTCGACGAGCTCGTCCTCCGTGGCCCCGCCCGGCGTCTGCGTGCACAGCACCGGCGTGTACCCGTGGCCCGCCAGTGCCTGCTCGATGACCTGGGCGAACGCCGGGAAGATCGGGTTGGTCAGCTCGGGTATGAGCAGCCCGACCAGGCCGTTGCTGCGCCGCCGCAGCCGTACGGGCCGCTCGTAGCCGAGCAGGTCCATCGCGGCCAGCACCTTGTGCCGGGTGCCGGCCGCGACGCCGGCCTTCCCGTTGAGGACCCGGCTGACGGTCGCCTCGCTGACCTGGGCCTGCGCGGCGATGTCCGTCAGCCGGAGGGGCCCGTCCCCGGAGGTCACCCCTGCCACCACACCGCCGTGTCGGCGGGCAGCGTGTCCGGCTCCCCGAGTTCGCCGCTGGCCAGCAGTACGGTGCCGGGCGCGGGTATCGCGACCGCCTCGGCGGTGGTGTTGACGGTGCAGACGAACGAGCCGCGGCGGAAGGCGAGCACGCCCTCCGGGGAGGGCAGCCACTCCACGCCGTCGCCCGCGCCGAGGTCGGCCCGCTCGCGGCGGATCCGCAGGGCGCTGCGGTAGAGCTCCAGCGTGGACTCCGGGTCGCCGGTCTGGGCCTCGACGCTCAGGCCGGCCCACTCGGAGGGCTGCGGGAGCCAGCTGCCGCCGTCGCCGAAGCCGAACGGGGCCTCGGTGCCGGACCACGGGAGCGGGACGCGGCAGCCGTCGCGCAGCCCGTCCTGGCCGTTCTCCTTGAAGAAGGACGGGTCCTGGCGGACCTCGTCGGGCAGGTCGAGGACCTCGGGCAGGCCCAGCTCCTCGCCCTGGTAGACGTACGCGGAGCCGGGCAGCGCCAGCATCAGCAGGGCGGCGGCGCGGGCCCGGCACAGGCCGGCGGCCGGGTCGCCCTCGGCGAAGCGGGTGGCGTGCCGGACGACGTCGTGGTTGGACAGCACCCAGGTGGTGGGGGCGCCGACCGGGCGCATCGCGTCGAGCGACTCGTCGATGGTGGCGCGCAGGGCGGCGGCGTCCCAGCCGGTGGTCAGGTAGTGGAAGTTGAACGCCTGGTGGAGCTCGTCGGGGCGCACGTAGAGGGCGGTGCGGGCGACGGTGGGGGTCCAGGCCTCGGCGACGCCGATGCGCTCGCCCGCGTACTCGTCGAGGACCTTGCGCCAGGCGCGGTAGATCTCGTGGACGCCGTCCTGGTCGAAGAAGGGCAGGACCTGGTTGCCGAGCAGCTTGAGCTGTTCGCCGCGGCCGAGGTCGGGCAGGCCGGGGGCCTTGACCAGGCCGTGGGCGACGTCGATGCGGAAGCCGTCGACGCCGAGGTCGAGCCAGAACCGCAGGACGGAGCGAAACTCGTCCTGGACGGCGGGGTGCTCCCAGTTGAAGTCGGGCTGCTCGGGCGCGAAGAGGTGCAGGTACCACTCGCCGTCGGCCACGCGGGTCCAGGCCGGGCCGCCGAAGATGGACTCCCAGTCGTTCGGCGGCTCGGAGCCGTCCGCGCCGCGGCCGGGCCGGAAGTGGAAGCGCTCGCGCAGCGGCGTCCCGGGGCCTTCCCGCAGTGCCTGCTTGAACCACTCGTGCTGGTCGGAGCAGTGGTTGGGGACGAGGTCGACGATGATGCGCAGGCCCAGGGCATGGGCTTCGCGGATCACGGCGTCGGCGTCGTGCAGGGTGCCGAACATGGGGTCGATGGCCCGGTAGTCGGCGACGTCGTAGCCGGCGTCGGCCTGCGGGGAGGCGTAGAAGGGGCTGAGCCAGACGGCGTCGACGCCCAGCTCCTTCAGGTAGGGCAGTCTGCTGCGGATGCCTTCGAGGTCCCCCATGCCGTCCCCGTTGGAGTCGGCGAAGCTGCGCGGATAGACCTGGTAGATCACCGCTTCTCTCCACCAGCCGGGCAGGGTGCCGGGCGTGGTGGGGAGGCCACTGTCGGAAGTCACTGTGGCGAGGTGCTGGGTCATGTCGTCCTTGGAGAGATCGGGCCGGGGGTGTGTGGGGGCGGGCGCGGGTGGTCAGCCCTTGGTGGCGCCCGCCGTCATCCCGGCGACGAGGTGACGCTGGGCGAAGACGAAGAAGATCGCAGCGGGGATCGCGATGAGGACCGAGGCGGCCGTCATCGGGCCCCAGTTGGCGGTGTACTGGGTGACGAAGGTCTGCAGGCCGCCGGCGAGGGTGAGGTTCTCGTCGCCGACCATGAACGCGGAGGCGTACGCGACCTCGCCCCAGGCGGTGATGAAGGAGTAGAAGGCGGTCACGGCGAGGCCGGGCTTGGCCAGCGGCAGGATGAGCCGCCAGAAGGTGCCGAAGGGGGTGAGCCCGTCGACGCGCCCCGATTCGTCGATCTCCGCCGGGATGGTGTCGAAGAAGCCCTTCATCATCCAGGCGCAGAACGGCACGGCGATGGTGAGGTACGTGATGATCAGGCCGACGGGCTGGTTGAGGAGCCCGAGCTGTCCCATGAGGTTGTAGAGCGGGACGATCAGGATGGCCATGGGGAACATCTGCGTGACGAGCAGGGTCCACATGAGGGGCTTCATGCCCGGGAACCGGAACCGGCTGACGGCGTATCCGGTGGTCGCGGCGATGAAGACGCCGAGGACGGTGGTGATGCCGGCGACCAGGACGGAGTTGCCGAACCAGGTGAAGAAGGAGGTCTTGTCCACCAGGTAGCGGTAGTTCTCGAGCGTGGGGTCCTTGATGAAGTCGGTGCTGATCGCGCGGTCGGCGGGCTTGAGCGAGGTCAGCAGGACCCACAGCACCGGGAAGACGGCGACCACGGAGGCGACGACCAGCGTCGCGTGCAGTCCGACGGAGGCGAGCGGCGAGCGCTTGCCGCGCCCGCGGGTGTTCGCGGTGTTCGCGGTGTTCGCGGAGGTTGCCATGGTCACCACACCTCTCCCTGCTTGCGCAGCGAGCGCCGGTAGACCAGCGCGAAGATCATGAGCAGGGCGAGGATGAGCACGCCCCAGGTGGCGGAGCCGGCGAAGTCGCGCGGGCTCGCCACGAAGGCCTCCCGGAAGGCCTGGGTCACCAGGATCTCCGTGGAGTCGCCCGGTCCGCCCCGCGTCAGCAGGAAGATCACCGGGAACATGTTGAAGGTCCAGATGGTGGAGAGCAGGATCACCGTCATGCTGACGGAGCGCAGGCCGGGCAGGGTGATGTGCCGGAAGCGCTGCCAGGTGGAGGCGCCGTCCATCTCGGCGGCCTCGTACAGCTCGCCGGGGATGGACTGCAGGCCGCCGAGGAGGGCGACCATCATGAAGGGCACGCCGAGCCAGACGTTGACGGTGATGACCGAGAGCTTGGCCCAGGTCGGGTCGTCGAGCCACGGGATCGCCGAGATGCCGCCGCCTTCGAGGACCTTGTTGAGGATGCCGTTGTCGCGGTTGAACAGGAACCGCCAGGCGAAGACGGAGACGAAGCCGGGCACGGCCCAGGGCAGGATGAGCGCCATCCGGTAGGCGGCGCGGCCCCTGAACTCCCGGTTGAGCATGTTGGCCAGCACCAGGCCGAGCGTGAAGGTGATGGACACGCAGGCGATGGTCCACACCACCGTCCACACCAGCCGCTGCAGGAACACCGGGTCGCTGAGCACCGCCGCGTAGTTGTCGAGTCCGACGAACTCGTACGTGGCGTCGATGTGGTTGGCGCCGATCGTACGGGCCACGTTGCGCTCGTTGGCATCGGTCAGCGACAGGTAGATGCCGCGCAGGAGCGGCCAGCCGATGATGATGCCGAGGACGAGGACGACCGGGGCGACCATGGCCCAGGCGTACCAGTGCGTGGCGAACGCCCGCTTGAGCCCGCCGCGGTTGCCGGCGAGCTTCCCGCTGTCAGTCCTGCGGCTCCGGCCGCGGGCGACGTCCGTGTCGTCGCCCGCGGCCTTCGCCACCGACTGGCTGGTGTGAGCAGCCATGGTTGTCGTTACTTCCAGCCCTTGAGGATCTTGCGGAACTCGGTGCCGGCGGCCTTGGCCGCGTCCTCGGGGCTCGAGGCCCCGGTGACCGCCTTGGCGTACTCGAGCTTCAGGGGCTCGAAGAGGGAGCCGTTCTCCGGGATCCAGGCGCGCTGGACGGCCTTGTCGACGGCCGGCTTGAAGAACTGGACCATCTCGTTGGACTTGACGTCGGGCTGCTCGTAGGCGGCGGTCCGGGTCGGGAGCAGGCTGAGCTCCTTGGCGGACTGGACCTGGACGTCCTGCGAGGTCATGTACTCGACGAAGGCGTGCGCGGCGGCGCGGTTCTTGGAACCGGCGTAGACGGCGAGGTCGTGGCCGCCCTGCGGGCCGCCCGCCTTGACGGAGCCGGCCGGGACCGGGGCGACGCCCAGGTTGGCCTTGTCCGCGAACTGCTCGCCGGCGTAGGTGTCCTTGATCCCCCAGGGGCCGTTGATCATCATGGCGACCTGGCCGGTCTTGAAGGCCGTCTGCATGTTCTGGTAGCCGTCGGTGGAGTTGGTGATGGCTGCACCGGAGGCGACCAGGTCGCGGGCGGCCTTGAAGGCCTTGACGCCGGCCGGGCCGTCCACCGTGACGGTCTTGTTCTTGGCGTCGACGAGGTCGCCGCCCTCGCCGTAGATGAGCGGCAGGAACCAGTAGGAGTCGTCGCCGCGGAGGTACAGGCCGGTCTTGCCGGTCTTCTCCTTGATCTTGGCGCTGGCCGCCTTCAGCTCCTCCAGGTTGGTGGGGGGCTGGACGCCGGCGTCGGCGAGCATCTTCTTGTTGTAGAAGAGGCCGAGGGTGTCGATGACCTGCGGGACGGCGTAGGTCTTGCCCTCGTACTTGCCGCTGGCCGCGGCCTGCGGCAGGAACTCGGCGTCGACCTTCTTCGCCGTCTCGGCCGGGACCTGGTCCAGGTAGCCGAGCGAGGCGAAGTCGGCGACCCAGCCGACGTCGGCTCGGATCACGTCAGGGGCCTCGGCGCCGCTGCTGAAGGCGTTCTTGACCTTGTTCTGGGCGTCGCCGTACGGGACGTTGACGTACTTGACGGTGACCTTCGGGTGCTTCGCGGTGAAGGCCTCGGCGATCTTCTGGAAGCTGGCCTTCTCGGCATCGTTGGAGGTGTCCCACCACGTGACCGTGCCGGAGAGCTCCCCGCCGGCCTTGGTCTCGCCGTCGTCCTTGGTGTCACCGCCGCAAGCCGTCGCCGCGAGCGCCAGGGTCGCGACCAGCGCGGTGGCCGCTATGCCACGCCGCATATGAACTCCTTCGATGATCCCGGCCGCGCCCTCGCGGTCCCGAGTTGCAGGGAACGTAACAAGACTGAAAGCCGTCCGAAAGAGCTTGCGGCAATTTTCTGCAAGCACGGGGGATCGTTACATCCGTGTGTCCTGACGGTTGCCGCAGCTTGCTGGTCGTTCGAACTTCCTTCGGGGCGTCAGGCCCGCAACCAGGGGGCGTATGCAGGCGTTGACCCCGGTATGACCCATGAGCTGACCGCATCCCGGCTTGCAAGCGCTTCCAGCAAGACCGCCGAAAGCGGTGGCTGGTGGCGCGATGCCGTCATCTACCAGGTGTACGTCCGCTCCTTCGCGGACAGCGACGGGGACGGCGTCGGCGACCTGCGCGGGGTGCGCTCGCGCCTGCCGCACCTGGCCCGGCTCGGGGTCGACGCCGTGTGGCTGACCCCCTTCTACGTCTCCCCCCAGGCCGACGGCGGCTACGACGTCGCCGACTACCGGGCCGTCGACCCCCTCTTCGGGGACCTCTCCGACGCCGACGAGCTGGTCCGGGCCGCCCACGCGCTGGGCCTGCGGATCATCGTGGACGTGGTCCCGAACCACACCTCCGACCGGCACCCCTGGTTCCGCGAGGCCCTCACCGCGGGGCCCGGGAGCGCCGCCCGGGCCCGCTACCACTTCCGGCCCGGCCGCGGGCCCGGCGGGGCGCTGCCGCCCAACGACTGGGAGTCCGTCTTCGGCGGGCCCGCGTGGACGCGGGTCCCGGACGGGGAGTGGTACCTGCACCTGTTCGCGCCCCAGCAGCCCGACCTGAACTGGGAGCACCCCGAGGTCGCCGAGGAATTCTCCTCCGTCCTGCGCTTCTGGCTCGACCTCGGCGTCGACGGCTTCCGCATCGACGTCGCCCACGGCATGGTCAAGGCCCCGGGACTGCCCGACATCGGCCGCGGCGCCCAGGCGACCCTGATCGGCACCGAGCCGCTGCCCTTCTTCGACCAGGACGGGGTCCACGCCATCCACCGTGCCTGGCGCCGGCTCCTGGACTCCTACTCCGGCCCGCGCATCGGGGTCGCCGAGGCATGGGCCCCGACCTCCGAGCGGCTCGCCCTCTACGTCCGCCCCGACGAGATGCACCAGGCCTTCAACTTCCGGTTCCTGAACTGCCCCTGGGACGCGGCCGCGATGCGCACCGTGATCGACGAGTCACTGGCCGCGACCACCGCCGTCGGCGCCCCCACCACCTGGGTCCTGTCCAACCACGACGTGGTCCGGCACGTCAGCCGGTACGGGGGCGGGGCGCAGGGCCTGGCCCGGGGGAGGGGGGCCGCGCTGCTGATGCTGGCGCTGCCGGGGTCGGCGTACCTCTACCAGGGCGAGGAGCTCGGCCTGCCCGAGGTCTGCGACCTCCCCGACGAGGTCCGCCAGGACCCCGCCTTCCGCCGCACCGCCGGGCAGGACGGGCTGCGCGACGGCTGCCGCATCCCGCTGCCGTGGTCCGGCCAGGAGCCGCCGTACGGGTTCGGCCCGGCCGGGACCTGGCTGCCGCAGCCCCGGGACTGGGCGCCGCTGAGCGTGGCGGCGCAGACCGGCGACCCGCACTCCACGCTGGAGCTGTACCGGGCCGCCCTGGAGCTGCGGCGGGCGTTGCCGGGGCTGGGCGCGCCGGAGGCCGGCCCGCTGACCTGGCTGCCGGCCCCCGACGGGGTGCTGCTGTTCACCCGGCCCGGTTTCGCCTGCACCCTCAACAGCCGGCCGAAGGCCCTGGAGCTGGCCTCGCCGGGGCGCCCGGTGCTGTCCAGCGCGCCGGTCGAGACGGACGGCAGGACCGTCCGCCTTCCCCCGGATTCGTGCACGTGGTGGGCTTTGTAGCGTGCGCCCGGTACAGTCCAATCCCGTGACCGCACGGCTTGCCGACATCGCAGCCCAGGCGGGGGTCAGCGAAGCCACAGTCAGCCGCGTGCTCAACGGCAAGCCCGGCGTGGCCGCAGGCACCCGCGAATCCGTGCTGGCCGCGCTCGACGTCCTCGGATACGAGCGGCCCGTGAAGCTGCGCCAGCGCAGCGCGGGCCTGGTCGGGCTGATAACCCCCGAGCTGGACAATCCCATCTTCCCGGCGCTCGCCCAGGTCATCGGCCAGGCGCTGACGCGCCAGGGGTACACCCCGGTGCTGGCCACGCAGACGCCGGGCGGGTCCACCGAGGACGAGCTGACCGAGATGCTCGTCGACCGCGGGGTCTCCGGCATCATCTTCGTCTCCGGCCTGCACGCCGACACCACGGCCGATATGGGCCGATATGACCAACTGCGGGCGCAGGGCGTCCCGTACGTCCTCATCAACGGCTTCTCCGACAAGGTGCAGGCCCCGTTCGTCTCCCCCGACGACCGGGCGGCCATGCAGCTCGCCGTGACCCACCTCGCCGCCCTCGGCCACACCCGGATCGGGCTCGCCGTCGGCCCCAAGCGGTTCGTGCCGGTGCTGCGCAAGATCGAGGGCTTCCGGCTCGGGATGAAGGAGCGGCTAGGCCTCGACGAGGCCGCGGTCGAGGAACTCGTCCAGCATTCCCTGTACACGCTCGAGGGCGGGCAGGCGGCCGGTGCAGCCCTGATCGAGCGCGGCTGCACGGCGATCGTGTGCGCCAGCGACATGATGGCGCTCGGCGCGATCCGGGCCGCCCGCCAGCGCGGGCTGCGGGTGCCGCAGGACGTCTCGGTGGTGGGCTTCGACGACTCCCCGCTCATAGCGTTCACCGACCCGCCGCTGACCACGATCCGCCAGCCCGTGCAGGCCATGGGGCAGGCCGCCGTCCGGACGCTGCTGGAGGAGATCGGGGGCACACCGGCCCCGCACAGCGAGTTCGTCTTCCTGCCCGAGCTGGTCGTCCGCGGGTCCACCGCGTCCGGTCCGGGGCAGCGGCGGGGAGCCCCTACTCCGCAAGGCTGAGCGGCTGCGGCCAAGACCGTCCCGAGGGATGATCGGAGGCAGGAAGCCATCTGGCAGACTCTTTTCCCATGGGTGAAGCGAGCGTGAACACACTGGAGATCCGGACGGACGTCTCGTCACCCGTCGTGGTCGACGCCACGTCCCGACCGGAGGCCCCGGGCGCCCTGCTCACCCGCCTGCGGGCCCCGCGCCGGCCGCGGATCTGGTTCGAGGTCCTGCTCATCGGCGTCAGCTACTGGACGTACTCGCTCATCCGCAACGCCGTGCCCGAGCAGAAGGCCGCGGCGCTCGCGAACGCCGACTGGCTGTGGGGGCTGGAGCGCAGCCTCGGCATCGCCGTCGAGAAGACGGTCAACCACGCGGTGAACTCGGTGACGTGGCTGGTCGTCGGGATGAACTACTACTACGCCACGCTCCACTTCGTGGTCACCCTCGGCGTACTCGCCTGGATCTACCGCTTCCATCCGGGGCGGTACGCCGCCGCCCGCCTCGTCCTCTTCGCCACCACGGGCGTGGCGCTGGTCGGCTACTACCTCTTCCCGCTCGCGCCGCCGCGGCTGATGAACGGCGGGGGCTTCATCGACACCGTGCTCGTCCACCACACCTGGGGCTCGATGGCCTCGGGCAACCTCAAGCACATGTCGAACCAGTACGCGGCCATGCCCTCGATGCACATAGGGTGGTCGCTCTGGTGCGGGCTGACCATGTACGCGGTGGCCTCCGCCCCGTGGGCGCGGATCCTGGGCCTGCTCTACCCGACGGCCACGCTGGTCGTCATCGTCTCCACCGCCAACCACTTCTGGCTGGACGCCGCCGGCGGCATGCTCTGCCTGGCCTTCGGCTACAGCGTCAGCCGGGCCTGGTACGGCTCCCTGCCGCACCGCCTCCCGCGCCACCCGCTGGCCACGGGCCCCCATCCGGCGACCGCCGCCGTGCTGAACCGCTTCCGCACGCGGCGCGCCTAGCGCCTGCCCGCTACTGCTGCCCGAAGGCCATCCACTTCCCCGGCACGGCCAGCGGCTCGAACCCGGCCCGGGCGTAGACCTCGTGGGCGTCGGCGGTGGCGAGCAGGATCCGGCGCAGCCCGTACGGCTCCAGATGCTCCTTCACCGCGGCGACGAGCGCCCCGCCGAGCCCCTTGCCGCGGACCCCGGGGTCCACGTAGACGTCGCAGAGCCACGCAAAAGTGGCCCGATCGGTGACGACCCGGGCATAGGCGACCTGGGCGCCCGACACGCGTTCGTACACCCCGAAGTTCAAGGACCCTGCGATGGCCCGGTCCTGCTTCTCGCGGCTGCGCCCGAGCGCCCAGTACGCATCCTGCGACAGCCAACGGTGAACCAGCGCGGCATCGAGCCGCGCCGTGTCGGTGGAAACCTCGAACCCCTCGGGCAGTCCCGTGCTCATGCGGGCATCCAACCAACCCCCGCGCGGCCGGGGCGAGCGAATTCCGGCGGGACGGGGCGTTGTCAGTGGCGGGTGCGATGCTGACACCAGTCCACATCACGGAGAGTCACAGGGGGGCGGTCGCCATGGCCGACAGCGAGCAGGCGGTATCCGCATCCACGACGGGCGGGTTCGAGGCGAGGTGGTTCGCGACCGACCTCGGCGCGTACCGGCCGTGCGACTTCACGTACCAGGCCTACGCGTACGACAGCGTGCCCCCGCTCGATCCGGCCCGGTACACCGGCGCCTTCGACTGGGCGGGCGGCGGCGGTGCGGGCGAGCCCCTGCCCGAGCTGGTCGCGGAGCTGACGGCCCTGGCGGAGGATGTGTCGGCACACGGCCTGACCCTGCCGCCGGAGTTCACCGCGTTCCAGACCGGCTCCCACACCTCACGCCTGCTCGACGCGGTGTCGGTGACCGCCTGCTGGACCAGCCTGTCGCGGCCGCTGCCGAGCCCGGTCGAGCCGGGCGCGTTCCTGGTCCGGTTCCTGCGGGACCAGCAGGACTGCCTCCACTGGTACCTCTACCTGCGGCCGACGGGCGAGGCGTTCGTCGTGGTCTCGCCGGTGGACCACGAGGCCGACGCGGACGCCATCCCCCTCGAGATCCGGCAGCAGTCGATCGTGTGGTGCGCCCCGTCGTTCGAGGAGTTCGCCCACCGCTTCTGGATCGAGAACTGCCTCTGGCACGAGATAAACGGCGGCGGGGACGCGTCCCGCCTCGAGCCGCAGCTGCGGTCCTACCTGGACCACTACGCGAGGCAGCCCGCAGGCGCGTGAGGCGGGGCAGGGCCGGCGCGGGGGCCGCCACACCTGCGGGTCCCGCAGCGACGAGAAATCCTGCAGCTCGAGGTTCCGTTCCGGCCGCGCACATCGGCTGCGCGCCGGGACCAGAACACGCCTCCGTACGGCACCGAAGGCGCAATGCACAGCCAGGTTCACGACCCAGATGACGAGTCGCGAGAGGGTGACTATCATGGGTGGAAGAAGGCCGCAACTGCGGGATGCGCTCTCATATACCCGCATGGAATGCGAGGTCTGAGAATCTTGCGTTCCTGTGCATAAGGTTCGCGGCCCCAATAAACCGGGTTGACGGCGTATACGCCCTCTTAATATTCACCCGGTGACCGGAGACCTCCCTCTACGTTGCGAGAGGAGGCAGGGCGATTTCGTGCCGCAATGAGTTCCACAACTGCGAGAGGTTGTGAATCATGCATGCAACCAGAGCGAACCGGCTCTTCGCCGTGTCCGCCATCGGTGTCCTGATGGCGGGTGGCGCCGCGCTCGGCGCCGCGGGTGCTGCCTCGGCAGCCGTGCCCACGCACCCCGTCACCTCCGTCGCCTCCGTTTTCCACGGCGGCGGTGGGGATGACGACGGCGGCTACGGACACCACGGCGGTGGGTACGACGACGATGACTGGGGCGGAGGGTACGACGACGACGACTGCTGACGCGTCGAATCACCCTGTGCGGTCCGCCGATCCGGCGGTCCGCACTTACATTCCCTGTGATCCTCAGCGAATTGATTCCTCGTCGGGCCCTGCGTGCCGCGACATACCGCTCATCTCTTCCGGGGCGCAGGCCGGCCGCCGCATCTCGTACCACGCACGGCATACGCCTCGGTCCTGAGCAGCCCGTGCGGACGGCGGTTCCCGTACGCACCGAGTTCACCCGTCCTGAAAATCCCACCACGCAGGTCCGGGCAGGCCACGTCGCACGAAGCAGAAAGTCCGCTTTCGCCGGATCGAGGTTTCCACGACCCGGTCGGCCGGCGGCCGGTGGCGCCCGACGCATAAAGACAAATAACCGGGGGGAAATGACCTCGCCAAACCACCCCCCTCCCCCTCACCCGGTCGGGTGAAAGCGGCCAACCCGGCTGGCGCATATGCCATTTCGCGGTGCAAGCTCAGCCTCGACAACCCCACACACGCGAACGGCCCTCGCACGGGACTGCCATCCCGTCGAGGGCCTAACCGCCGAGGAAGCGAAGGACCTTCCCCATGGCTGATCGGCAGCCTAGCGCGCCCGCATGCCCTCCGTCGGGCATCCGGCACATCAACCGCGAGCACCGCGACCGGTACGTCAAGATCGGCAACCACCTCGCCCAGCACCGCGAGCTGAGCATCACGGCGATCGGCCTGGCCACGCACATCCAGTCGCTCCCGGCCGGGGCCAGGGTGACGGTCAAGTCCCTCGCCGAGCGCTTCCCGGAAGGCGAGGTCCGGATCGCCTCCGCCCTGCGCGAGCTGGAGCGGCACGGGTACCTGGCGCGCTTCCACGAGCGGCTGTCCACGGGCCGGGTGGTCACCCGTACCGTCTCGTACAACAACCCGCCCGCGCTGAAGGCGGAAGCCGAAGGCGAGCAGCCGCCCCCGCAGCCGAAGCAGTGTCCCGCCCCGGACCCCGTACCGGCCCCGGCGGGCGAGCCGCAGCCGCCGCTCCCGGAGCCGACGGCCGCCCCCACTCCCGAAGCGGACGCGGAGGCGCGGTCGCTGCTGGCCCGCCTGCGGCTGCGGGATCCCCGGCTGGTGCTCTCGGAGCGCGACGTGGCCCGCCTGGCCCCGGCCGTGGCGGCCTGGTTGGAGCGCGGTCTGCGCCCGGCAGCGGTGACCGCCACCCTGACCGGCGGCCTGCCCCTCACCCCCATCCACTCCCCGTACGCCCTGCTGGCTCACCGTCTGCGCGAGCTGATCCCGCCCCGCCTCCCGGACCATCCGGCGCCCGGGGGCCCGTACCCCGGGAACCGCGAGGTTCACCCGATCCAGACCTGCCGGACCTGCGACCGCGTGGCCTTCCGCTCCCCCACCCCCGGCGACTGCTCGGCCTGCGCTGCGCCCGCGGCCGCCTGAACCGGCCGGCTGTCAGCCTGCCGTGCGATGCTCGGGGGCGCGTGATCACGACAGACAAGGGTGGGGCAAGAGCAGTGGGAGCGAGTGGCGAGCGGCCGTCCGTCAGCGACGAGGAGTGGGCCGAGTTCGTGCGGCGGGCCGCGGAGGAGCCCGGGCAGGGGCCCAAGGAGCCGTCCGCGCGGGCGCGGATGGTGACCGAGCGGCTGCGGCAGGAGGATGCCGAGCGGGCCGCGGCCGCCGGGCGCCGCGGGAGGTGGTTCCGGCGGAAGGCCGAGCCCGTGCGCAACGAGCCGCCCGGCTGGCGGACGGGGCCGGCCTGGCAGGAGAGCAGGCGCGGCCGTGGTCGCCTCAAGCCGGCCCTCGCCGTCGTGCTGATCGCCGGGCTGGCCCTCGTGGTGCTGAAGCCGTCGCTGCTCATCGACCGGCTGACGGGCAAGGCCGACCAGGACGCGAAGAACCGGCAGCCGCTGGCGGCGGAGTCGGTGCGCCCGACGGCGCCGCCGACCGGACAGCACCCCGACCGCCCCACCCTGAAGGAGCCGTTCCGAGGGTCTCCCGCCGTCCAGTGGGCCGAGGGGGAGGCCGCCATCGAGCTGCCCGAGGCGAAGGCGCTCGGCGGGCTCACGGCCGAGCAGGTCGCGGAGGGGCTGAAGCGGACCAAGCAGCTGCTGGTGCTGTCCAACCTGGACCCCGCCACGCTGGGCGGCGGCCGGCCGGAGGCGGCGGTGAAGCTGCTGGAACCGCGGCAGGAGAGCGTCCACGGAATGCTGGTGAAGGGCCTGGAGGCGCCCGGCAAGGACCAGGACCCCGTAGGGATGTTCACCCGCTTCGACCCGGCGGAGGTCCGGCTGGTGGGCAGCGTCGTCAAAACCCGCGGACGGATGACCTTCGAAGCCGGGCAGCGGCCCGGTGAGGTGCTGGTCAAGGCCGACTACACCTTCGTGTACCCGCTGGTGCGGGCGAAGGCTGGCTCGGACGAGGTTGCCCGGACCGTCGTCCGCCGCCAGCTGACCGTGGCCCTGGACGACCCGCAACGGTACGCGGTGACGGCGGGCACCTTGGCGGTGGTCGACTACCCGAACGACATAGGCAACTCGGCGTGCGGCGTCCACGACGGCTTCCTGCACCCGTCGTTCCCCAGCGACGCCCGGCCCGCGGGAGAGGCCCCGAGCGGCCCGCCGACGGATCCGTACGACCGCAGCAGGGACATCGGCCGCCAGGACGACGAGGGCTGCGGCGTGGTCACCCGCACCTGACGTCCCGCCGGGCTCGGTCCGCCGCCGGATGCCCGCTCAGACGGTCGTCGACCGGAGCCGGTGCGGCATGTTCCAGCCCTCGGCGAGTCTTGACGGGTGCACGTTGCGCCCTCCGCCGAAGAACTCGCAGAACTTCATGATCAGCGGGTCCCAGCCGAGCGGGTCCACGTGGTGCGTCCCCGGGATGACCAGGTCTTCCTCGACATGAGCGCGAAGGACCTCGACCTCGAAGGCGGTGGCCTGCGGTTCGGGACCGCCGAAAGGACGGGCCGAGACGACTCTGCATTCCAGCTGGACCGGGCATTCCGCGACCCTCGGCGCCCGGACCAGGTCCGATGCCTGCTCGGTCAGCTGCGCGGTGGAGAACTTGTCCGGCTCGTAGCGGTAGCCCTGCTTCGCCTTGTAGTCGGGCACCGCCGGCTTTCCGGTGGTGAGCGCGAGCCGGTCGACGGTATCGACCATCGCGGACGAGGGCAGATTGAGCACGCACTCGCCTTCCCGAAGCAGGTTTGCAGTGGTCTGGGCGTTGTTCCCGAGACCGAGCATGCAGGACTGGCCGAGCCACCACGCCGAGGACATCGGCGCGAGGTTCGCCGTACCGTCTTCGTTGAGTGTGCTGATCAGCACCACCGGGGTTCCGAAGTACAGGACCTTGAGCCCGGGGACGACGTGCATGCGAGGCGCCTTTCGCGTCAGTGGCAGACGGAGGGGTCCGCGATCAGGGAGCACACGAACCGCCGCTGACTCTCTCGCGAGCGGGACGCCGACGCTGGCGGTAATACGACGTCGCGCTCCGGACGAGTGGAGCGATCGTCCGGAGCAGGCCCGGTGCCGACCGGGACCCGCTCCTAGCCGGCGTAGAAGAGGTCGTCGACGACGGCTCGGGCGCGGCGGGTGGTGCGGCGGTAGTCGTCCAGCATTTCGCCGACCGTGCCCTCTGCGTAGCCCAGGTAGCGGCCCACGGCGCCCAGTTCGCGCGCCTCCGAGGGGAAGGTGTCGCCCGCGCGGCCGCGCACCAGCATCACCGCGTTGCGGACCCGGGTGGCCAGGACCCAGGCCTCGTCCAGGATCTGGGCCTCCTCGGCGGGGATCAGGCCGGCGGCCCGGGCGGCGGCCAGGGCCTCGCGGGTGCGGGTGGTGCGCAGGCCCGGCTCGGCCCAGGCGTGGCGCATCTGCATCAGCTGGACGGTCCACTCGACGTCGCTGAGTCCGCCGCGGCCCAGTTTGGTGTGCAGGGTCGGGTCGGCGCCGCGCGGGAGGCGCTCGGACTCCATGCGCGCCTTCAGGCGGCGGATCTCGCGGACCGCGTCGTCGCCGAGGCCCTCGGCGGGGTAGCGCAGCGGATCGATCAGCTCGATGAAGCGGCGGGCGAGGTCCGGGTCGCCGGCGACGGGTTCGGCGCGCAGCAGGGCCTGGCTCTCCCAGGTCAGCGACCAGCGCCGGTAGTAGGCGGCGTAGGAGGGGAGGGTGCGCACCAGGGGGCCGGAGCGGCCCTCGGGGCGCAGGTCGGCGTCGATGAGCAGCGGCGGGTCGGCGGTGGGCAGCTGGAGCAGGCGGCGCATCTCGGCGATGACGGCCTGGGCGGCCCTGGCGGCCTCCTGCTCGTCGACGCCCTCGCGGGGCTCGTGGACGAAGAGGACGTCGGCGTCGGAGCCGTAGCCGAGTTCGTGCCCGCCGAAGCGGCCGACGCCGATGACGGCGAAGCGGGTGGGCAGGGTCTCGCCCCACTGGTCGCGGACGGCGGCGCGCAGGGCCCCGGCGACGGTGGCGGCGGTGAGGTCGGAGACGGCGTTGCCGACGCGGTCGACGAGGGCGCCGCGGTCCTCCTCGGCGGGGCTGTCCTCCGTACCGTACGAGGCGATGATGTCGGCGGCGGCGGTCCTGAAGAGCTCGCGGCGGCGAACCCCGCGGGCGGCGGCGACGGCGGCCTCGGCACTGTCGGCGCGGCCGACGGCGGCCAGCACCTCCTGTTCGAGGGCCTCGTGCGTCCGGGGGTGGAGGCCCTCGGGGTCGCCGAGGAGGGCGACGGCCTCGGGGGCGCGCATCAGCAGGTCGGGGGCGAGGCGGCCGGCGGACAGGACGCGGGCCAGGTTCTCGGCGGCGGCTCCCTCGTCGCGCAGGAGGCGCAGGTACCAGGGGGTCTTGCCGAGCGCGTCGGAGACCTTGCGGAAGTTCAGCAGTCCGGCGTCCGGGTCGGCGGAATCGGCGAACCAGCCCAGCATCACGGGCAGCAGGGTGCGCTGGATGGCGGCCTTGCGGGTGACGCCGGAGGCGAGTGCCTCCAGGTGGCGCAGGGCGGAGGCCGGGTCGGCGTACCCGAGGGCCTCGAGGCGCTGGCCGGCGGCCTGCGGCGAGAGCCGGGTCTCGCCGGGGGCGAGCTGGGCGACGGCGTCCAGGAGCGGCCGGTAGAAGAGCTTCTCGTGGAGGCGGCGGACCACGGTGGCGTGGCGGCGCCAGGCTTTGTTGAGCTCGGCGACGGGTTCGGTGCGCAGGCCGAGGGAGCGGCCGAGGCGGCGCAGGTCGGCCTCGTCTTCGGGGACGAGGTGGGTGCGGCGCAGCCGGTAGAGCTGGATGCGGTGCTCCATGGCGCGCAGGAACCGGTACGCGTCGTTCAGCTGGGCGGCGTCGGCGCGCCCGACGTAGCCGCCGGCGGCGAGGGCGTGCAGCGCGGCGAGGGTGGTGCCGGAGCGCAGGGCGGGGTCGCTGCGGCCGTGGACGAGCTGGAGCAGCTGCACGGCGAACTCGACGTCGCGCAGGCCGCCGGGGCCGAGTTTGAGCTCGCGGTCGACCTGGGAGGCGGGGATGTTGTCGACGACGCGGCGGCGCATCTGCTGCACGTCGGCGACGAAGTTCTCGCGCTCGGCGGCCTGCCAGACCAGCGGTGTTATGGCGTCGATGTACTGGGCGCCGAGCTCCGGGTCGCCGGCCACGGCGCGGGCCTTGAGCAGGGCCTGGAACTCCCAGGTCTTCGCCCAGCGTTGGTAGTAGGCGAGATGGGAGGCGAGGGTGCGGACCAGGGGACCGTTGCGGCCCTCGGGGCGGAGGTTGGCGTCGACGGGCCAGATGGTGCCCTCGACGGTGGTCTCGGAGCAGATCCGCATGAGGTGGGAGGCGAGGCGGGTGGCGGCCTGGAGGGCCTTGGACTCGTCGGCGCCCCCCGCCGCGTCACCGACGAAGATGACGTCGACGTCGGAGACGTAGTTCAGTTCGTTGCCGCCGCACTTGCCCATGGCGATGACGGCGAGGCGGCACTGCGCCGCGTCTTCGGGGGCGGCGGCGCTCGCGATGCGCAGGGCGGCGCGCAGGGTCGCGGTGGCGAGGTCGGCGAGCTCGGCGGCGGTCTGGGCGACGTCGATGGTGCCGCAGACGTCGCGGGCTGCGATGGAGAGCAGGCAGCGGCGGTAGGCGATGCGCAGCGCGACGGGATCGTGGGCCTGGGCGAGGCAGTGCTCGAACTCGGCGAGGCCCGGGTGCAGGTCGGCGGCCTCGTAGGTGACGAGCGCGTGCCAGTCGCGGGGGTGGCGGGCGAGGTGGTCGGCGAGGGCCTCGGAGGCGCCGAGCACGCCGAGGAGGCGGTCGCGCAGGGGTTTGGCGCTGACGAGCGTGTCGAGGAGGACGGGGCGCTCCTCGGCGGACTGGGCCTCGGCGAGGCGGACGAGGCCGCGGAGGGCGAGGTCGGGGTCGGCGGTGGCGCCGAGGGCGTCGAGGAGGGTGGGGTCGGTGCGGACTCCGGCGAGCGCGTCGGAGTCGAGCAGCCGGGCGGCGGCCGAAGGGTCGGTGAAGCCGCTGCGCAGCAGCCTCATGAAGGTACTGCTCCTGCGTCCCGGGGTGGTCACCCGCCGCCTCCTGCGTACGTACGTCTGCCGTGTGCGCTGCCGCTGTTGCCGGTGTTGCCGGTGTTACCGCCGACGGCGGCAGGTTCCCTCGTGCACCTGGGGCGAGCCTAGCCGGAGCAGGCGTTCGACTCACGGCGTGTCCCTGCACGTACCATGAGGCGGATTGTCGGATTATCTAATCGCTCGCCTGAACACTGACCCTTTCGGCGGCCTCCGACACCGGGGGCTGGGGGCCTGCCTGCCCTGCTGCCGACCCGGCCACGAGGACCCACATGCCCGACGGACACCCCGGCACGGGGCCGCGGCATGCCGGTCCGCCGGGCGCGGGCTGGGAGGGGTACCCCGACCCGGGGTACGCGCCCCACGACCCGCACCCCTACCCGGACGTGCACCCGGCCCCGCCCGCGACGGGGCTGCCCGGTCCGGGCGTGCCGCCGGTGATCGGGGGCACGCCGCCGCATGCGCAGCAGCCGGCCCCGTCGGCGTACGGCCACCCCGACCCCGGGTACGAGGCCCTGGCGCCGCACGCCTACCCGGACGTGCATCCGGGCCCGGCGGGGTACCCCGGGCCGTCGGCATACGGGCACCCCGCCCCCGGCGGCGCGGGCATGCCGCCGTATGCGCAGCAGCCGATCCCGTCCTGGGATGCTGAGGCCGCGGGCGGCTCCGCGTGGCCGGACCACCGGTTCGCGGCCCCCGGCCACCCGGAGTCCCCGCGGCCCGCCCACGAGTTCACCCCCGCCCCGCCCGAACCGGCCTGGCAGGGCCACCCGTCCGAGGCGCATGGAGCTGCCGGTGCGGCGCAGCCCCGGGAGGCCGCGGCCCGGCCGCCGGGCTCCGGCGTGCCCGCAACCGGCCCGGCCACGGCCGGGTACGAGGAGGAGCCCTGGGCCGGCTCCCCCGTCGGCGCGCCGTACGACCCCGGCCACGGCGACACCGGCCACCCCGACGCAGCCGCCCCGGCATCCGCCCCGGCCGACCCGCCCGGCCCCGGCCGCGCCGCGGCCCGCCGCGCCCGTACGGGCACCGCCGACGCAGCCGCAGAAGCAGAAGCAGCCGACCGGACCGGCGCAGCCGGGGCCGCAGCCCCGCGACGGCGCGCCCGCACCGACTCCCGTACGGCCGAAGCGGAATCCGCAGCCGGGCGCCGCACCACGCGGCGCGCCGCACGCCGGGCCCGTGGTGACGCGGACGAAGCACCGGACGGTGCGCGCCGGGGCCGGGGCGACGGCGCCGAGGCAGCCCCGCACGCCGCCCGCCGGGCCTCCGGCGGGAGCCGGAGCGGGAGCCGGGCCGCCCGGGGCCGGGTCGGGCGGCGGCTCGTCAAGGCCGTGGGGTTCCTCGCGGCCGTGGCCGCCGGCAGCATGCTCGTCCTCCGCGGCAACGAGGCGCTCGGCGGCCTCTCCGCCCGCCCCGAGCCCCCCGCCAGGACGGCGGCGGCCGGGGCCGCCGGCGCCGCCGAGGCACCCGACCCCGGCCGGGTGCTGCAGGTCGTCGCCCACCCGGACGACGACCTGTACTTCATGAACCCCGACCTGCGGTACTCCATATCCGCCGGCCACCCCGTCACCACCGTGTACCTCACCTCCGGCGAAGCCGACGGCATCAACGCGGGCGAGGCCAAGCAGGCCTCCACCCCGCCGAACAAGCCCGCCTACGCCGAGGCCCGCCAGAACGGCATCCGCGCCGCGTACGCCGCCATGGCCACCGGCGACCGCACCAGCGCCTGGAAGCGCACCACGGTCGCCACCCGGGGCGGCGGCCACGCCGAGGTCGACGTGCTCGCCGCCAAGCCCGAGGTCAACCTCGTCTGGCTCCAGCTGCGCGAGGCGGGCAGCGTCTACGACGACGTACCCGACAGCCTGCGCGGCCTGTGGAACGAGCGGACGGCGCGGCTGGAATCGGCGCTCGCCTCCGGCAGCCCGGTCAAGCAGCGGTTCTCGTACTCCAAGGACCAGGTGGTGCAAACGCTGGTCGGCGTCCTGGAGCAGTACCGGCCCACCACCGTCCGCGCGCAGGACCCGACGCCCGGCCGCTTCCCCGACACCAAGCGGTACACCGACCACCAGGACCACTTCTACGGCGCCCGCTTCGTGCAGGCCGCCCTCGGCGCGTACGCCAAGGAGGTCAAGGACCGCCCGCACTTCGCGGTGCAGAACTACGTCGGCTACTTCAACGGCTCGCTGCCCAGCGCCCTGGACCCGGACGAGGCCAAGCGGAAGCTGGACATCATGGAGATATACGCCTGGCGCGACAGGCAGAACCACTGCGGCAGCGGCGCCGGCTGCGGCGACCTGAAGGTCGCCGACCACCCCGCGGGCAACAACTGGACCTCCTCCATCAACTACGCCCGCGGCACCGGCACCTCCTGGCTGGCCTCCGACAAGGACCACGGCCTGTGGGCCTTCAAGGTCCTCGACGGCCAGGTCGCCCTGTGGCACCGCGCCGGCCCCATCGGCCCCTGGAGCGGCCCCGACCTGCTCCCCGGAACGGGCATGGACCCCGGCATCTCCGCCGTCGCCCTCCCCGACGGCCGGATCGCCGCCTTCGGCACCCGTACGTCCTTCGGCGCGCGCCCCGCGGACTACCGGCGCGAGGTCGTGTACGCGGTCCAGAAGGCGCCCGGGGCGAAGGAGTTCGGCGACTGGCAGTCCCTGGGCACGCCCGAGACGGCGGACGACACCTGGACCTCCGACATCAGCGCCCCCGCCGTCTCGGCCGACGGCACCGGCCGGCTGGCGGCGTACGTGCGCGACGGCGCGGGCACCCTGCGCGGCCGCGTCCAGGGCGCGGACGGCGGCTGGAGCCCGTGGGAGCGGTACGGCGGCAGCGACCTGCACGGCACCCCCGCGACCGCCGCCGACGGCGCCGGGCGGCGCATGGTGTTCGCGGCCACGACGAAGTCGGTCACGGCCTGGGCGCAGCGCGAGCCGGGCGCCCCGCTGGGCCCGGCCGCGCCGACCGGGCTGCCGGACACCACGCTGCCGCTCACCGCGGAGGGCCGCGAGGGCGGGGTGCGGCTGTGGTTCCGCAAGCCGGGCTCGGGCAATGTCCGTACGGCCCTGGTGACGGGCGGCGAGGGCGGGCCCAAGGTGAACAACATGACCGACCTGGGCGGGCTCCAGGGCTTCGGCGCGGTCGCGGCGAGCGGGCACGTACTGGCGGGCCGCTCGGCGGGCGGGCAGCTGGGCTCCGACCTGGGGCAGGGCCGGGCGTGGGAGCGGTCGGGGCTGATGTTCGTCGGAGCGCCGTCGGCCGCGATGACCGGCCGGAACACGGTCAGCCTGGCGGTGGTGGGGCTCGATGCGCGGCTGTACGTGACCTCGTCGAGGGACGAGGGGGACGCGTACCTGGCACCGTGGCAGCCGGTGGGCCCGCGCAACGCGGGACGGTAGACGGGACGCCAGGCAGGACGTCGGGCGGAGCCGGACCGCACCAGCGGCGGCCGCCCACGTACCGGGCGCCCACGGACCAAGGGGGCCACGGACCAAGGGGGCCACGGACCAAGGGGCCCACATGCCGACCCGCATCCGCCGACCGCAGCCCCACACGGCACAATCGCATCCGGTCTCTTTCGGAAAGCACGAGTCATCGAGCACATCGGTGAACCAAGTCCCCCGATTTGGCCTCTCACTGACTGTCAGCGGTTTTTCCGCCCGGAACGACCCCAAGGCGAGACCTGATGCCGATTGCCCGCCGCCGCTTCCTCCTCGCGGCCCTGCTGCCCGTGCTCACCGTCGGTGCCACCGGCGTGCTCGCCGTCGCCACTGGCGAGCAGACGTCGGCCGAGGCCACCCAGGACAGGAACCCGGCCGCGGCCGTCCCGGCGAGCGTCACGTCCGGAACCGTCGTCCAGGTCGTCGCCCACCCCGACGACGACCTGTTCTTCATGAACCCCGACCTCAGCCGCACCCTGGCGGCCGGCACCTCGCTCACCACCGTCTACCTCACCTCCGGCGAGGCCGACGGCCGCAACGAGGCCAACGGCGGCGCCGCCCGCGACCCGGAACAGCCCGCCGACCGCGCCCACTACGCGGAGGCCCGGCAGAACGGCATCCGCTCCGCCTACGCGCAGATGGCCACCGGCGACCGCACCAGCCCGTGGAAGCGCTCCGTCATACCCACCGACGGCGGCGGTTCCGCCGAGCTCGACGTCCTGGTGGCCCGGCCCGAGGTCCACCTGGTCTGGCTGCAGCTGCGCGAGGCCCGCAACCCCACGGCGGAGAACCCGGACAGCCTGCGCGGCCTGTGGAACGGGAAGATACCCGCGCTCGGCGCCCAGCTCTCCTCCGGCAGCCCGGTCAAGCAGCCGCCCGCGTACACCAAGGACCAGGTCATACAGGCGATAGCCGGGATCCTGGCCCGGTACCGGCCGACGACGATACGCATGCAGGACCCGACGCCGGGCCGCTACCACGACACCGGCAAGTACACCGACCACCAGGACCACATGTACGGCGCCCGCTTCGTGCAGGCCGCCACCGCCGCGTACGCCGAGCGGGTCGCCGACCGCCCGCGGTTCGCGGTGCAGAACTACCTCGGCTACCACAACGGCAGCCTCCCCCACGCCCTGGACCCCGAGACCGCCGAGACCAAGCTCGGCTTCCTCAAGACGTACGCCTGGCTCGACCACGAGAACTACTGCGGCAGCCCCTCCGGCTGCGGCGACCGCAAGGTGGCCGGCAGCCCCACCGGCCGCAACTGGGCCCAGTCCCTGCGCTACGCCCGCGGCGACACCTCCTCCTGGCTGACCGCCGGCACCCCCGGCCGGCTGTGGGCCTTCGCCGCCCTCGACGGGCAGATGGCCGTCTGGACCCGCCAGGGCCACCCGGACCGCTGGACCGGCCCCGCCCTGCTGCCCGGCACCGGCATCGACCCGGGCGCGAGCACCGCCCGCTTCCCGGACGGCCGCATCGCGGTCCTGGCCACCCGCACCACGCTCGGCCCCGACTACCGGCGCGAGGTGGTCTACGCCGTCCAGGCCGCCCCCGACGGCCCGTTCGGGGCGTGGCAGGTGCTCGGCACCCCGGAGACGGCCGACGAGGACGGCACCTCCGCGATCAGCACCCCGTCGGCCGCCGTCTCTCCGGACGGACTGCTCACGGTGTACGTACGCGACTCCCACCGCACGCTGCGCGCCCGCCTCCAGCAGCCCGACGGCACCTTCGGCCCCTGGCAGCAGCTCGGCGGCGAGGACCTCCAGAGCGACCCGGTGACGGCCACCGACGCCGCCGGGCGCCGCCACGTGTACGCCACCACGGCGAAGACGGTCGTCGCCTGGATCCAGCCCGCCCCCGGCGCCCCGCTGGCGGGCCCCTTCCCGACGAACCTGCCGGCCACCACGGTCCCGCTCACCGCGGTCCCGGAGGGCGCGGGCATCCGCCTGTACTTCCGCCGGCCCGACTCGGGCGTGGTCCGCACGGCCCTGGCCACGGCGGGCCCCGGCGGCAAACCCCAGCTCTCCAGCATCGCCGAAGCGGGCGGCCGGGCCGGCTACGGCGCGGTCGGCGTCGCGGGCCGCCTCCTGTCGGGCCGCGCGGACACGGGCACGATCAGCACCACCGGCCTGGGCGGCCCCCCGGCCTGGACGGAATCGAAGATGCTCTACGCAGGCGCCCCGGCCGGCATCCTGGAACAGGCGGGCGCCACCACCACGGCCGTCCTGGGCCTGGACGCCGAACTCCACATCACCACCACCCCACCCACCACCCCCGACCCCACCCAACCCCCCCGAACCACCTGGCGCCGCGCGGTACTCCCCCAGACCTAGTACTGCAACGGTGTTTGCGGTGACGGTTGGGCAGGTGGCTCGTCGGTTCCATCGAGGGTGGGGAACGTGGTGGTGCCCGGTCGTGGGCGGGTGAACCGAAGGCTCTGCACGAGCGGTTTGTGCACCGTTTCGGACGCCGGCGTATTGAGAGCGCGGCGAGCGGGATCTCGCCGTCCGCTGCAACCCTCAGGGCCTCCACGGCCTCATCCGAGCGCGCTCTGTTCACCGACGGCGACGTGGTGCGTTCCCGCTACCGCAAGCCCCTGTGCTGACCGGCATGCCTGGAACGCCCCCGGGTGCGGCGCACCGAGGCGGAGCTGTGGGCGGAGTTCGAGGAGCTCCTCCCCGTCATCCTCGGCTCCCTGCTCGACGTCACCGTCAAGGTCCGCGCCGCCCAGGCCCGCGGACATGCGGATGACGTCGTCCGAGTGGCCGCACTGCCTCACCCAGCTCTACACGCGCGACGGCCTGCGCGCCGTATCGAAGGGGTGGCCGACCGCCGGCAAGGTCCTCTCCGACCGTCTCAAGCGTCTCCAGCCCGTCCTGGGCGCGCGCGGTGTCGTCGTCGACTGGGGCACCTAGACTGCCCGCTCCATCGAGATGACCCGCCCGCCGCTCCCGTCGCCGACCGAGCAGGGCGGGATGTTCTGGACCGCGCCGCACGGGCCGCCGATGGCCGCCGCCGAGCAGCGGCCCGACCCGTGGTTCGAGCGCTGGTAGCCCGCCGACTGAGGGCTACGTACCGTCAGAGGCCGTGCCCCGGCTGGACATGGTCAAGGCGCTCTTGCGGACCGGTCCTACGCTGGAGGCATGGCCACCGATCCCTTGTTGAGACAAGGCCCCGACTCGACGGATCTGGTCCTGCGCACCGGCCCGACCGGGCCGGTGTGGAACGCGCTGATCTCGATGGGGCCGGCGCTGTTCACTCCCCTCGCCTTGGGCGTGCCGACCCTGGTCGTCGCCCTCTGGATGGCGCTGGCCGGGGCGCGGGCGTCGACCGTGTTCGTGGTGGTGGGAGTGATCGCCGGGCTGGAGTACCTGATCGGCTGGCCGGCGCTGACCTTTTCCCGGGCCCGGGACATCCTGCGGGTGGAGTTCGCGCCAGCCAGGGTGCCCGCGTCCCTGCGGTTGGTCCGGGCCGCCGGGCCGGACGTCTGGCTGCCCGTCAATACCCTGCGCGAGGTGCGGCTGATGCACAAGGTGGTGGAGCCGTACCAGGGGGACTACAAGCCGGCCGTCTCCACGCTCGAGCTGGAACTCGTCCTACGGGGCGCCCGGGAGCGGATCGAGCTCCCGTTCGCCGGCGACCCGCAGCGGCTCGCCGACGCGTTGAAGGCTCTGCTCGGCCCGGCTGGGACCGTGGTGGCGCTGCGCACCGAGCGCAGCAGGCGCGATCGTCCGCAGCCCAACTCCCGCTGGACGTCCGGTGGTTCGGCCTCAGTCGGCTCGGGTGGCGGCTAACCCCGGGCTGCCCGTGGCGCTCCCCGGCCGGGAGCGCCCGTCGATGCAACTCCGGGACGAGGGGCCCGATTCCACGCTGACGGCCCAGGGAGGGGCCAGGGCGAGTGAGACGGGTCAGGGCCGACGGTTCGCCACCGTCGGCTCCGATCGCCAGTTCCAGGCTCTACCTGGTCTGAACCGCGGTTACAGGACCGGGAGGTTCTTGCGGAGTTCGAAGGCCGTGACCTCCGAGCGGTATTCCTCCCACTCCTGCTTCTTGTTGCGGAGGAAGTCATGACCAGCTCCGCCCACCTGCCGCCCATGCCATCGGAGCTGTATCCAGCGGGACCGCAGACGTCGTAGTTGGTCGTCGCTGGTCGCCCTCGGCCGCCCTCCGACGGCCCAGGGACGGCCCAGACGTCGGCGGAACCCACGACCTCTTCGTCCCGAATGAGGTCCGGCCCGCGGAGCAACCTGCCGCGATCGGAATCGACGCAGGTCGAAGCGTTGGCAATCGTTGGTCAGGAAGGCGTCCAAGAGCCTTCCTTCTCAAGATTTTCTCCCCAGCTTCTCCCAGAGCGTCCCCCCACAGCGGGACCGGTCCGTACACGCCGCTGTATGTGTGAACCCGTAAACGGCTCAGCAGTTGGTCACGTACCAGGTCGCTTCTTCTTGCGGAGCTTCCGTAACTCGGCTTCTGCTTCCTTCCTTTGCTGCTCAGCCTGCCCACGTGGAGTCCAACGTCCCTGGTGCTTGGCACACTGTCCGCTCCCGATGATCGCCTTGTTCTTGCAGCGGCCCCCACTCTCGTTCCGGGCTCCGCACGTCGGCTGAGTCACTCTCCTTGCACCCACTTTCTCTCCTGCGGCCATATGGACGCCGGCATCGTCCCGCCGCGGACGCGGTGAGGGAAGGCGCAGAGGGAGCGAACGGGAAGCATGGCGGAGCACCCGGCTCCGGAGGCCCCGCGCGTCCCACGTGTTCAGCTGGTCACGGGCCTGGAGGCGCTATTGCCTGCTCCGCCGGTCCGCGAATGGGCTGCGAACCCAACCTGTGCCGCACGGTCGGCGACAGCTGCTTTGTAAGTTCGCCTGGTCGAGCACGGCATCACGGGATCGACTCATACAGGTAAGAGGGGTGCACCTCCACAGCCAGCGTGGATCTGCCGACGTACCCTGGCGTTGCCGTCAACGGTTGCCGTCAGCAGCGGCGGGCCCCTAGAGTCTGTTGCGAAAGTGGATCTTGTTCGTTGATGATCACCTGTCGTGGGACGTGATGATCTGACGAATGGCCAGTGGGCCCGGCTTGAGCCGTTGCTGCCGACGGGCATCAAGCCGGGCCGTCCGCAGGTATGGACGCGGCGGCAGTTGATAGACGGCATACGGTGGCGGACCCGGACCGGCGCTCCCTGGCGGGACGTGCCCGAGCGTTACGGGCCATGGGACCGGGTCTACGACCTCTTCCGGCGCTGGCAGCGAGACGGGACGTGGGCCCGGATCCTCACCCAGCTCCAGGCCGAAGCTGACGCCAAGGGCCTGATCACCTGGGACGTGAACGTTGACTCCACCGTCTGCCGGGCCCACCAGCACGCCGCTGGAGCGGCGAAAAGGGGGACCTCCAGAAGGAGCCGCCCGGCGGCGTCTTCGTCGAGCCGGCCGACCACGGACTTGGACGCTCCCGCGGCGGACTGACCAGCAAGATTCACCTCGCGGTCGAGCAGGGACAAAAGCCGCTGTCGGTGGTGATCACGGCCGGGCAGCGGGGCGACTCCCCGCAGTTCGAACCCGTCCTGGAGGCGATCCGGGTGCCCCGGGTCGGGCTCGGAAGGCCGCGCAAGCGGCCGGACCGTGTGCGGGCCGACAAGGCGTACGACTCCCGGAGTAACCGCTCCTACCTGCGCAGACGCGGAATCAAGGCGACGATTCCGGTTCCTGCGGACCGGGTCCGCAACCGGCTGAAGCGCGGTTCCCGCGGCGGCCGCCCGCCAAAGTTCGACAAGGACGACTACAAGCAGCGGCACGCGGTCGAGTGCGGCATCAACCGCCTCAAGCGCCACCGGGCGGTCGCCACCAGGTACGACAAACTCGCCGTCCGCTACGAAGCGACCGTGCTGGTCGCAGCCATCAACGAATGGCTGTGACCAGCATTTTCGCAACAGACCCTAGTGCTCCCCTCCCGCTGCAGGGCATACGGCTCCGGAGAATGCGTCGATCGTAGCCGTCAGCCCTGCTGACGCGCAGCGGAGCAAGAGCCGTAAGGGCACGGGCAGCGACTACACCGGAGAGGCGCCGTGGCCGGCACCGTCAACACCACCCTTGGAGGCCCGCTTGGCGAGGATCGCTGCCCCTTTCACCCCAGGCAGCCGTCGGGCGAACTGATCGTCACAGGCTGTTCTGGATGGCAGGATTAGGGGAGTTTCGAGTGGGGGGCCGTTCGTGGCTGTACGCAAGACCATCCAAGTCGTGCCGAGAGCACGACGCACGCTGACTTCGCTTCGCAACCTGGGTTACGACCTGCGTCACGCGGTGGCAGACATCGTTGACAACAGCGTCTCCGCAGATGCGACGGATGTGCACGTCACGGTGCATTTCGACGGCGCACGCTCCTGGATACGCATCTTGGACAACGGGCGAGGCATGAACGCCGACACATTGACCGAGGCGTTCCGCTACGGAAGCGAGCGCGATTACGGCAGGACGGAGTTGGGGCGCTTCGGCTTCGGACTCAAGTCGGCCTCCACTTCGCAGTGTCGACGAGTGACCGTCGTGTCGCGTGCAGAGACTCCAGGCGCCGAGCTGGAGGCCCGTCAGCTCGACCTCGACCACATCGATAGGGTCAACGACTGGCAGATCTTCGATCTCACTCCGGACGAGTTGCCCGAGCCGGCCCGGTCCCTGCTCGATGACGCTTCCGGCACGGTCGTCCTGTGGGAAGGCCTCGACCGCCTCCTGCAGTACCAAGACCCCTTCGGCGGATGGGCGAAGAAGCAACTGATCTCCCATGCTGAGGACATCGACGAACACTTGGGCATGGTGTTCCACCGCTTCCTTGCTGGAGAGGTCGCCAACCGGGAGCCACTCCGAATCACTGTGAACGGGACTTCCGTAGAAGCATGGGACCCCTTCTGCCGTACCGAGCCGAGTGCCGCGGCCCTGCATGAAGAGGACATCGAGGTGTCTTCTTCGGAGGGCAACGGGATCGTGCATCTGAGTCCGTTCGTGCTTCCCAACCAGAACCACTTCTCCTCACAGGCTGCATGGAAGCGAGCCTCTGGGCCCAAGAGCTGGAATCGGCAGCAGGGTTTCTACATCTACCGAGCCGACCGGCTGATCCAGTCCGGTGGCTGGTGTCGCCTACGAGCCGTCGAGGAGCACGTCAAGCTCGCTCGCGTATCTCTGGAGTTCTTCCCCGAGCTCGACAGCGCCTTCGGCGTGAACGTCGCCAAGGCCTCTGTCACGCTGCCCGCGGAGCTGCGCAAGGAGCTCACCCCACTGGTCAAGGACTGGAGCCGGGTCGCTGATGCTGCGTACCGGCAAAAGCAACGACCTCCGAACCCGCAACCTCGACGGACCAGGACGACAGGTGTCGCATCGACCCCGTCAGTGCCCACCGCGCGTACGCCCTCAAGCGATCACAGTCACAGTCTTGAACGAGACTCGAGCCCCAAGCCCGCAACTTCACCATCCACATTGGTGGATCATCGGGAGGTTGGCACAGTCTCGCGTGTACCGGGAGCTGCACCACAGTCAGCTCGTCAGGCGCTGGAAGCCGCCGCAGAGCAGGCCGGTGAGAGTCAGGCGCTCAGCAGGATCGCATCCGCCCTTCGCACCATGTCCCCGGAGACAGCTCATGACCTCGGTTGGTGACCGCGTAGAAGCACACCTGTTCGTCCTCAAGGCCATCATGGACAGAGACAAGCTGTCTCTTGAGGAAAGTCTCTCGCGTTACCCCGGTCTTGTACCGCAGGAGGATCACGACGCTGTTCGCCGGTACTGGGAACAACAGCAGCGGACCACCACGATCATCCGCAGAGTGCGTCCAACCGAGCTCAGCGCCACGGGCGGGCCGCGTCCTTGGTTCGACAGCTGGGACACCGCCGAGGGCTACTACTGGGCACGTCAGCGGCGCTTCCTCAGCCACATACTGCGCCGGGAAGACTACGAGATTGACAGCGTCGACCTGGCAAGCGACCGAGTCCTGGCTCACCTCGAGAACCCGCGACACCCTGAACCGTTCAGGGTGCGCGGCTTGGTCGTGGGCCATGTACAGAGCGGGAAGACCAGTAACTTCTCCGCCCTGATAGCCAAGGCTTCCGACGCCGGCTACAAAATCATCATCGTGCTTTCCGGTCTCCACAACACGTTGCGCCTGCAGACGCAGAGGCGCCTTCAGCGCGACCTCGGCCACGAGAACGTTCCGCTTCCCGCAGGAGTCGGACAAGGCGACCCGGACAAGTACTGGACCTGGTTGACCCGCGACGACCTCGATGGCGACTTCGATCCGGGCGTCAACGTCGGCCCTCTGCAGGGACAGAACCAGGTCATCCTGGTAGTGAAGAAGAACAAGACACGCCTGGAGAGGCTCCTCAAATGGCTCGAGAACAAGGTTCCTGAGCATGTCCCGGTCCTCGTGGTCGACGACGAGGCCGACCAGGCGTCGGTCAACACCGGCGGCAACCGCCCAGATGACGAGCCAGTGTCTGAGGTCCTTGACCTCAGGGCAGCAGACTTCGACGGTGACACACCGGCAGACGCCGAGCTGGATCCCAGCGCAATCAACCTTTGCATCAGGAGACTGCTGCACTGTTTCGCACGTGTGTCCTACGTTGCCTATACGGCGACCCCCTTCGCCAACATCCTCATCAACCCCAATGCGGAGGACCGCGTAGGTGGGGACGACCTGTTTCCACAGGACTTCATCCTCACGCTTCCTCACCCTCCAGGCCACAATTACGTCGGCCCTGAACGCTTGTTCGGCCGCGAACAGCTCCCAGGTGAGGCAGACCAAGTCGACGGGCTTGACGTTATTCGGCTCGTGCCTGAGACCGAAGTAGAGCAGGTGATCCCTCCAAGGGGAAAGAAGAAACCCTACTCCCCCAGGATCCCGAAGACCCTCAAAGCTGCTCTCATGGACTTCCTGCTGGCGACTGCCGGCCGGATGGAGCGAAGCGGAACCGATCAGCCTTGCACCATGCTCGTGCACATTGACATGCGCAAGGAGGCCCAAGACAAGCTCGCAGCAGCGATAACTGCCGAGCTCGGTCACATGCGTCAGCAGTGGCGCTATGACCGTGAAAACTTCCTGCCCACGCTGAGAGATCGATGGGACACAGAATTCCGTCCCCTCACCTCGTCGGTGGACCTCGACAACGACGCACCGTTCGAGAAGCTGGAGCAGCACTTGAACGCTCTACTCACTCCCGGAGTAGAGGTCCGCGTCCTGAACTCAAACCACGAAGACGAGCTCGACTTCGAAAGCGAACCGGACCTCAAAGCAGTCTTGGTGGGCGGAAACAAGCTCTCGCGGGGCGTCACCGTCGAGGGACTTCTCGTCTCGTACTTCGTGAGACGCAGCCCCTACTACGACACGCTTCTGCAAATGGGGCGATGGTTTGGATACCGAGGTGATTATGTCGACCTGACCCGCCTGTACAGCACCCAGAGGCTCGTCACGTGGTTCCACGACCTAGCCACGATCGAGGAGGAACTTCGGCGGCAAATCGAGCACTACGCGCGCCGAAAACTCACACCGCTGCAAGCAGCACCACGGATCCGCAGCCACGAGAAGATGCTGCCAACAGCTAAGAACAAGATGAAGGACGTCTCACTCAAGCAAGAATCCTTCGACGGCAGGAAACTCCAGACCCTCCGGTTCCCTTTTGACGAACCCACCATCCTTGACCTGTGCAGCGAAAATCTCCGAGCTGCCCGGACTCTCCTAGGACCCCTGGGAGCACCACACGTAGAGACTGGCCGTCTGATCTGGGAGGACGTCGATGCTGAGGCAGTCGTTCGCTTCATCGACCGGTTCCGATTCAGCGAGCAGAGCGCTTTCGACGTGCACTCCGTGGCGAGTTACATTCAGGCACAGACGCAACACAATGAACTGGTGTCCTGGCGAGTAATGGTCTCCTCACTTAGCAGCCCGCAGAGGGAGCACCGCGCAGTGGACTTGGGCATCGCGGGACATCCCGAGGTGGCAATGATCCAACGCAGCAGGCTCGCCAAGGACCCCAGTTCACTGGGTGTGGTCACCGATCCGGAGGATGAGCTGCAAGGCCTCACCGAGACCCAGATCAAAGAGGCACACAGGCTGCAGGAGGCGGGAGAGTTCACCAGGCTTGGCGATGCGCTCAGGTCCCAGCGGTCATCGCGAGAGGGATTGCTAGTCCTCTACCCCATCGATCCGAGCAGCGACCGCGGCGCTAACACGCAGAACCGAAGAAGGTTGTTTGACGCGGAATCCGAGCAGCCGGACTGTGTTTTGGCGTACTCGGTTTCCCTTCCCTACTCCAATAGCCCGAGCAGTCTTTCCTACGTGGTCGGACAGAAGGCAAAGCGCCAATGAACGCGGCTGAACTTGAGTTCCTGTGGAGCCAGATCCCCAATGCCCCAGCCCCGGGCCTGCTCTCTGCGGAAAGGTTGCCGACCGATGACATGTGGGCCGCGGTAGACACGGACAGGCACTGCCATCTGCTGCTCCGAGTACCGCCGGGCACACAGGCTCCGAGTACCATGACTAAGGGGCTTCAAGTCAGAGTGGGCGAACACCAGGTGGCTGGTCAACCCGTCAGTGACTATCTCGATATTGCCTGCCTAGACGCAGCAGCAGTGACCACCTTCGCTGCTGTAGCCGCTGACATCATCCACGCTGCTGAAGGGCTCAGTGGAGCGGAAAGGGCAGTCGCTGTGGGCGACGTTCTTGAGCGTTGGAAGTGGTTCTGGGAGGTGGATTCCGGCCGTCTCACCAGCAACGACGCCTTGGCCCTCTTCGCGGAACTGTGGTTCCTCGTTCGGTGGGCCGGCGTGACACCTGCGCACATCGACGCCTGGACAGGCTCTGAAGGGTCCCGCCACGACTTCCAATGGCCCAATTCTTCCGTGGAGGTCAAAGCGACCGCCCGTGGAGGTGACGCCGGAAGCGTCCACACCATCCGGAGCCTGGATCAACTTACAGCTCCGGAGACCGGGGATCTATTTCTGTTCAGCCTCCGGGTGACCCGAGATCAACTCGCCAACAATACGCTTCCCAAGCTCGTCGACAGAGTTGCGGCCGACTTGGCTGATCACCCGGTTGCCCGAGAACGGTTCCTACAGAAGGTTGGAAAGCGGGGATACAGCCCTGCCCAACGCAAGGCCCATGAGACCCCCTACCGCATTGTTGAAGAATCGCTGTACCAGGTCGCAGATGGCTTCCCCTGCCTAACTCTTAATTCTTTTCCTGACGGGCTGCCGGGCGGGGTTGTGAGAGTGTCCTACGACCTCGACCTGACTGCTTGTGGTCCCTGGCTCATCTCCACCAACCCTAGCAACTGGTCGCCCGGCTGATTTCTGTACCGAGCTTCCCGGGCGTCGACCGCACCGTCTCCTCCCGGCAGCATGAAGAGACCACCCAGCAGCGGGGTGGTCTCTTCCGGAACGGGCACCTCGGAAGCGAGAGAGATTCCTATGGCTGAGTCATCCGCACTCCTCCCCGGTTACGCTGGCGAGCACCAGCCGACGATCCGGGAGTGTGCGCCGAGGATGGGACCCAAGACGCAGAGGGTCTACGAGACGATCAGGTCTTGGATCGAGTCGGGTCGGTTTGCCCCCGGCGACAAGCTGCCGTCCGAACGCACCCTGAGCGCTGAGCTTGAGATCGGCCGTACTGCCCTGCGGCAGGTGCTCGCCCGGCTTGCGAGCGAGCGCTTCATCAGGGCATACGGGCGCAGCGCCTACCGCATCGTGGGCGGATCCGAGGTGCCCGCACCGGGCGAGCTGGAGCCCTGGAAGATCCATGGCTCCCGCCGCATCTACGAGAACCGTTGGGTGAACCTCGACCTGGTCGACGTGGAGCCGCCCGGCGTCGAGCGCTTCGAGCACCACGTCGTACGCCTTCACCACGTGGCGATCACCGCCGTCGTGGATGAGCAAGACCGTGTGCTCATGCTGTGGCGCTACCGCTTCGTGCCGGACCAATGGGGCTGGGAGCTACCCGGCGGTATCGTGGACGCCGGCGAGGATGCCGCCGTCACGGCTGCCCGGGAGACAGAGGAAGAGACTGGCTGGCGGCCGGCCACGGTCGAGCACGTGGTGACCTACCAGCCGATGATCGGCATGGTGGACTCGCCCCACGAAATCTTCGTGGCCCGCGGCGCGACGAAGGTGGGGGAGCCGACCGACGCCGAGGAAGCCGGGCATGTCGCGTGGATCCCCCTGGACGAGATCCCGGGGCTGATGGCAGAGGGCAAGCTGATGGGCTCTGGAACGCTCGTCGCCCTGCTGCATCTGCTCTCCTCGCGGCCTACAGCCGCCCGGTAAGCAACTCCACGCGCCGGCGATACCGCACGGACCCCGTGCGGTTCGCCAATAGCCGTGCCTGCTGAAGGTGTGAACGCGCTTCGTCCAGCTCACCGCGGGCGAGGTGTGCTTGCGTGAGGTCGCTGTGCAGGCCAGACCTGGCGCGAACGAACGACGGGTCGACCGTGCCCAACGCGGCATACAGCTCTTCCATCGCCGCACTGTCGCCGAGCGTCGCGAGCACGTTGCCGCGCCAGCGAGCAAGGTGGCCACCGTTGAGGAAGATGCTCAGCATGTCGGCGTCTCGGGCCTCCACACCATCCGGAAGCATGGCCTCCGCCTGCTCAAGAGCGCGCCGGGCATCGTCACCCATGCCTGCCGCAGCGCACAGCTCAGCTTCCGCCGCGCTCAGCCACGCTTTCAGTCGCGGAGAGTGCCGGTCGGCGTAGGTGCGCTGTGCGTCCCGGATCAGTTCGACCGCCATCTCTGGGCGGCCGGCGTCGCGCAGCACGTAGGCCTGCTCGCCCATCGCGTGCGCGAGGTAGAGCGGAGCGTCAGCATCCTGGGCCGCGCGCTTCGCAAGTTCGTAGTGTCGCCATGCCCGCTCGACGGCCCCGGCGTCCAGCGCCTGCCACGCCGCAAGGGTGGCCGCACCGGCCAGAGCGGTTGCGATTGGCCGACGCGTGCCGGGGAGCACGGCGAAGGTCAGCGCATCCTCCATCCCGACCAGATGGCCTGCCATCTGGTCTACAAGGCCAGCGGCGCCCATCTGCCGGTCCATCGTCCGCAATAACTCGGTCTGGTCGAAGAACGTCTGCACCATGGTCTCGCTGATGCTCCGTGCCGAGTCGATTCGGCTGAGCAGGTCCTCGTACCCGTCGGTTTGCTGAGGGATCAGCTTCACGGGCTCACCCCGCAGTTCGGCATCGGTGACGCCAAGCAGCGGCCGCAGGATCACGGCGTACCGCTCGCTGATGGCGCGCTTACCGTTCTCCCACTCCGAGACGTAAGTCTTCAGGCTTGCCGTGGACGCGATGTCCAGGAGCCGTTGTTGCGCGTACCGCTCCATTTCGAAGATCAGCCGGTCCTGCGACCATCCCCGCGCCGTCCGTACGGACCGTAAGCCCATGCCCACGTGCATCGCCTCCGAGTGAGTGCGCGCTCCCGGCCGGTCAACCAAATCGCCGCAGGTGGGAGCGGGTTAACACCTTTGAGGTTAACCCCAGTTGGCTATCGGCGACCCCCGGTTCCGCCGTTTCCTGAAGTCACGCCGGGCAGCACCAAGACACCTCACCGAACACAGAAGGGGTTGCATCTGGTGCGCACCAGATGCCATCCTTCTGGTGCGCACCAGTTGAACCCTAAGGGGTCCGGCTAGGTCTGCCCGAACACGCCCGGAGGGCCCTCGAAAGGGGCCTGAAGGAAGCACTCGTTCCTTGAGAACTGAACAGCGTGCCAAGTGAGATGAGACGGGGCGTGATCCCCGTCCCCATGGCGACGGGTTGTCGTCGGCGGCCACTTTTTCCGCGTGCTGGCTCTGGAGAACGCCCCTTGGGGTGCCACCCGGTGCGCGCCGCCCTGCTGGCGTCAGAGCAGTGACGATGACGCACCCGAATCTCAGGCTCGGGACCGGGGCGCCGTGGCAACGGCGTGCCGGTGAAGCCTCGCCCCTCTGACTCGGAGGCTGCTGTGTTCCTTCGACATCTTCGGGCGCCGCCCGTGCTGGACCCTTACGGCCGGCCATGCCCCTCGTGTCATCGCACGACCGCCGTGCGAGGCGGATCCCGGCCGAACTGCCGGTTCCGCCCGCACGGCCCTCTCACCCTTCCGCGGGACTCACAGCTCTGCGGCCGGTTGCCTCCCCCCGCCCGTCACGTACGGGCGGGGGGTGGGGAGCCGGGGCCGGCGCGTCCGGCCAGGTTCTGAATCACGCCGTACCGAACGCGGTGCGGCTCCCGGCGGTGCAACGCCGGGAGCCGCGGTTCGGGCCCGTTCCTGTCTGAGAGGAGCAAGACCCAATGAAGTCCATCGCTGCACTTCGGAGCACCGTTACCACCCTGCCGCCGGACCTGGAGCCGACGGGCGCGGAGCTGGACGCGGTCGAGGCTGAGATGCCGCTGGTGCTGGCCGAGGTCGAGTTGCTGGACGCGCTGATCGCGCTGCTGGACCGGTCGGCGTCGGAGTTCAACGGTCGCCGGATCCGCCGGGCCCGCCGGCGCGTGCTGGCGGCCCGCAGGGCCGCGGCGAACAAGGCGCCCGCGACCACCGGCGAGGTGGCGTGATGGCGCGGGCGCAGATGGTCTGCCGGTCGGGCCCCTGGCGCCTGTACGTGGTCCAGCCCGGCCAGCCCTACTGGCCGACGCACACCTTCACGGATACCGCGGTGCCCACCCTTGCGGAGCGTTCACGGGCACTGAAGGCCCTGGGCTTCGCGTTCACGGGCCCGCCTGAGTGGTCGTGGGTCGAGGACGCCGAGCAGTACGGCAACCCCGACTCGCCCGTGCTCCTGATCGCCGTGACGCACGTCGTCCCGGCCATCGGGGGTGCGGCGTGAGCGCTGGCCGGGCCCTGACCCGGCCGCAGAAGTTCGTGCTGGGCGCCGCGTTCGTGCCGATGCTCGCCACCGGCGGCGCTGGCGGGGCGGGGACGTTCTCCAACATCAAGGGTGCCTACGGCTCTGGGACCGCGCTCGGCGCGGTGGCCGCGGGTGAGGGCGCCACCGCCGTTCTCGCCTTGGTCCTGCTCGGGCTGACCATGCTGGGGCAGGCTGCCCCTCTGGTGGTGCGGGCCGGGCTGTGGCTGCTGCCAGCCGCCGCATCCGTCATGTCAGCCATGGCCGCGGACGGACCGGGCCCCATGGTCATCTACGCGGTCACGCCGATGGGCATGTGCGTGTCCGCGGAGGGCATGGCGTTCCTGGCTCGCCGGATCGTGGTCCACACCGACGGCCGGGACGCCGAGGCCGAGCACCGCGCCGCCGCAGTAGTGCGGGCGCTGGCATTCCACCGGGCGCGCGCCGCCAACCACCCCGACAAGCGGATCCGCAAGTCGTCCGAGCGGACGTCGTGGAGGCTGGCCCGGAACGTCGGCGCGGGCGATGTCTCGCTCGGGACCCGTCTGCTGGACGTGCAGCGCGAGCGGGTCACCACCGGTGCGGACGTCGCGCTGGCCGACATGTTCGCCGTGGCCGTCACACCCGAGCGTCACGCCGTCACGCCGTCCGTGACGCCCGCCCTACCGCCCGCCCCCGAAACGCCGGCGCCACTCGCCCGTCCGGGGACCGAGGGCAAGGTCGTCACGGTGCCCCGTGACACGGAAGACACGCAGGTCAGCCCTCAGGTACCCGGGGTCGAGAAGGAAAACGCCGCGGTAGGCGTCACGCCCGTGACGCTGGACGAGATCGCGGCCGTGGCGGGCGTGCCCACACCCCGCCCGGCCGAGCCGCTCTCGGACGCACAGCTCGTGGTGGTCCTGCGGCACCTGCGCTACTCGGCCGACCCGCCGCTGTCCTACCGGCAGGCCGTCACGGCCTTCCGTGACGCCGGGTTCGTCGGCGGCGAGCAGCGCATCCGCAAGGCCTGGGGCGCCCTGATGTCCCAGGAAGAGAGCACCCCATGAGCACCCTGCCGGTCTACCAGTGGCGGCTCGCCCCGGACGGGTTGGCCACGCGGCGGCAGCTTCGTGCGGCCGGGCTTCGGCCTGGCGGCCAGGACGTCGCAGCCCAGCTCGAACGCCCCCGCCGCCGACGCGGGCCGCTCGTCGCGTTCCTGTACCGCGTCGACCACGCGGTGCCGGTCCGGCCGATGACCTCGTCCCGGTGGGCTGCACTCGCCGCCGCGAACCTGGCCCGTCGCACCTGCCCGACCTGCGGGCGGGACGCCGGCTACGTGATCCCCGCCCGGCTGGGTGAGTGCGTGCGGTGCGCCTTCCCCGACTCCGAACAGTGCGCCGCCTGAACCCCACCACCGTCGTAAGGAGTTCTGCTGTGTCTCGCCGTACGCGGCCCCGGGCCGCTTCGACCGTGCGGATCCCCCGCCAGCGTGGGGGCCAGCCGGTCATCCTCGTTCTCAGCCCCGAGCCCCAGCCGCTGATCACCCGCGCCGCGCTGGCCGCTGGCCGGTGGGCATGGAAGCACCGCCGTTCCTGGGCACCCACCGGCCTCGCCACCGCCCTCCTGGTCCTGACCGGCGCCATCCACGTGACCGAGCCGCGCATCGGGTGGGCCTTGGCCGTGTTCGCCCTGGCCCCGGCCGGTGTGTGGGCGTGGGGCATGCTCCGCCGCCGTCCCACCTCCCGGCAGGCCGTGGTCTGGCGGGCCCTGCTCGCCGCGTTCGCCGCGGCCGGCGGCGCGTGGGTCGCGCTGGCGGTCGGGTTCGGGCCGGCACACCCGGCCCTGTTCACCGCGTGGGCCGTGCTGACGCTCATCTCCCAGACGGGCTGGCTCGTGGCCCGCCGCCTGTCGTCCGTGACCGAGAAGGAGACCCGTTGATGGCCAACACCACGTCGGGCATGAACTGGGGTGCGAACGGCGCCGGATGGAAGAGCGCGGGCGGGCAGCAGGCTCGCACGCAGCGGGCCCGGACCACGCCGCGGCCGGGTGCGAACGGCTCCCAGAGCAAGACGTTCAACAAGTCGTTCTCGCCCGGCTTCACCCTGAACGTCAACGCCGGCGGCGGCCGCGGCAACAACGGCGGCGGGGGCCGCCGCACCTCCGTGGCCGGGGGCGGGCAGGGTCGGAACCGCTCCCTGCTCCCGGCGCCGGAGTTCACCTCCCCCGCCCAGGTCCGCGAATACTGCAACGCCGTCCGCGCCGCCGGCGTCGCCCTCTCGATCGAGGTCGCGATGGGCGCGGAGATCCTCAAGGCCACTCTCGTGTCCGTCCCGGACCCCGACGGCCGGATCGGCGGTTCGCGGTTTAGGGCGGCGAAGGTGGCGCGGAAGATGCAGCGCGCCGCGGACGCCCTGCGGGACGCGGCGAAGAACGCGGCCGCGACGTACGCGGCCTTTCAGCAGGAGTACGAGGAAGAGATCAACCGCGTCCGCCACCGCGCCCGCCGCCCCTCGGCGCCGCGCATGGACTGGAGCCAGCTCTAAGGAGGAGTGATGGCAACCGCTGAACGCACCCAGCGCGCGGAGCAGCAGTACGAAGACCAGCTCCGCGGCGCCTCCGACGGCTCCGGCATCGGCGCGTACGTCCTCCACCGTGCCAAGCCGCACCTGCCGCCGTGGCTGTGCACGGCAGGCGTCGGTATCGCCGGAGCCCTCGGCAGCCTGCAGTGGCAGGGCAGCGCCGCCGCCGGCGTCGGCCTGACTCTGGCCTCGGTCGCGCTGACCGGGGTCACATGGTGGGCCGGCAAGGCAACCGGGCAACAGCGCCGCATGCACTCGGCCATCACCGTGGCCGCCGGCTCGGCGTGGCTGACCGGGGCCTGCCTCGCTGGCCCCGCCACCGGGCCCCTGCCCGACCTGTACCTGATGGGCGGCCCGGCGCTGGCCCTGTCATGGAACATCCGCATGGTGCTGCGCCGCAACGTCGACGGCACGGCCGCCGGCAGCACGGACAAGGGCCTGCTGGAGAAGGTCGGACTGGCCCGAGCGCAGATCGGGGCCACGTCGGTGGAGCCGAACCGGGTCACGGCGAAGATGGCACTGGAGGCCGGGGAGCAGACCAACGACGACGTGGCGAAGGTGCTCCCGCGGATCGCGTCCGCCCTGGACCTGCCCAAATCCGCCGTCCGCTACATGCCCGACCCCGACTCCGCCCGCCGCGGCGAACTCGTCATCGTCCCCGAAGACATGCTCGCGCATGTCGCCGAGTGGGCGGGCCCGTCCGACCTGGGCGGCAGCATCGCCGAACCGCTGGTCATCGGCCGCTACGACGACGGCTCCCCGCTCCTGCTCTGGCTCCCCGGAGACCTCGAGATCAAGCGCAACAGCACGCATCTCCTGATCGCGGGCGGAACCGGCTCCGGCAAGGGCGAGACGGCCCTGAACCTCATGGCGGAGATCCTCTCCCGCCGGGACGTGCTGCTGTGGGTGTCGGACCCGAAGATGTTCCAGGACTTCCGCCCGCTGCTGCCGGGGATGGACTGGGCGGCTGAGGGCGGGCCGGACACCGAGGTCATGGTGGAGGCCATCAAGGCCGTCATCCCCGCCCGCACCCGCTGGCTGGGCGCCCACGGCTACCGCCAGTGGGTCCCCGAGGCAGCGGAACGGCAGAACAGCCGTGACCACACCTGCCGTCCGGACGGGCGGCCGTGCGGGTGCGCGGGGATGCCGTTCCTGGTCACGTGGATGGAAGAGGCGGCCAACACGCTCCGGCTGATGGGCGACGACGCGTTCACCGGGATCGCCCAGGAGGCCCGCTCCGCCGGCGTGTCCCTGATCGTGTCCCTGCAGCGTCCCTCGTATGACCAGATGTCCACCTCCACCCGGGCGTCCCTGCCGTCCGTGATCGCCCTCGGCTGCGACCCCCGCGACGAGGGGTTCTCCCTCCCCGAGGCGGTCATCGACGCCGGCGCTCACCCGGGCGCCTGGGGCAACCGCAAGCCCGGCTACTGCTACGTGGTCTCCCCGGGCATCCCCGAGGACCGCTACCCGTCCCCGGGCCGCACCCTCGCCGTCCCCCACACCGCCACCCCGGCCCTCGAAGACCTGGCCGGGTGGGCGCAGTCCCACGGCGCGCCTGCGGACCCGATCACCGCCGGCGCGGCCCGCGCGGTGGCCGGACAGAACTACACCGGCCGCACCGCCCCCGGCGCCGCCCCGGCCCTCCCGGCCACCCCCGACCAGGAGGAGGACGTGAGGGTGGAAGCGGAATCGTCCGGGCTCCTCGTGGATCCGGAGGACGCCGGCATCGACCCCGAGGCCGAGCTGCCCGGCGGGGAAGAGGGGGACGACACGCCGCTGTGGGAGTCCCCGGGCCACAAGCCGTCCCCGGAGGAAGCGCGGGAGCTGTTCGCGGACGCGCTGGACGACTTCGAGGCGGCCGGGCGGATGGTGGTCGGTCCGAAGGACTTCATCGACTGGTGCGACCGCCACAACCTCTCCCGCCCGTGGGTGTCCGCCCGTCTGAAGGACGCGGCCCTGGACGGCCGGCTGGAGCCGACCTCGGTCACCGGCCGGTGGCGGATCGTCCCCAACCTCAAGATCGCCTGACGCCTGACACCCCTGACACCGTCAGGCCCCCGTGACACCCAAACTCCTAGGCAAACCCGCTGTCAGACCCCGTGACACCCACGGTCTGACACCCCCTGACAGTGACGCCTGACACCTCACTCGAGGCCCGCGCCACCCGTACTCGGCGCGGGCCCGACCCACACCCGGGAGGCATGCACATGCCCCACGAACCCATCACCCACCACCCCGAACCGATCACCTGGCACCCCGGCCCGACCCCCATGCCGGGGCCGCTCCTCCCAGCGATACCGGCCGGGGCGGACATCCGGCTGGTGACCCTGCCCGACGGCATCCGCACCCTCGCCTACACCCACCCCACCCCCACCGAACCGGCCCCCGCACCGGCCCCCGCGGGCGGTGTCCCGGGGTGGGCGAAGACCGCCGCGCTGCTGGCCCCGACCGTCGGTGGGGGCATCGGCGCGGCCGGAATCGGAATCGCCTACGCCGCCCCGGGACTGATCGCCATGGCAGATGCCCTCTGGGCCCTCGTTGCTCTCATCGCCGCCGGCGCCGGCTTGGCCTGTGTCGGCCGCACCCGCGGTCGGGCCACCGCCACGACGCACATCACGCAGCACGTCACCGCGACCGGCCTGTTCGGCCGCGCCACCGGCACCATCCACCACCGCTGAAGGAGAGCGCCTGATGAGCCAGTCCGTGCCCGCCCGCATCGGCGACGCGGCCGCCCTGCTGCTGGGCAAGCACACCGTCCGCTGCCCGCAGCCCGGCTGCACGGTGCGAATCCGCTACCGCGCCATGACCCCGGAGGATGCCGAGCGGCTGATCGCCCTGGCCACCGACCACACCCGCCACTGAGGATCCGTGCCATACCCGCACGACGGCGCCGTGGTTCGAGACCACGCCGAGAACCCTGCTCGGGCCGCTCCGTTCGCGTCACGGGCACCTGCATGTGGCGATTAGGTCGCAGCGGCGCGGTCTGCACCGGGCTGGCCTTGGGCTTGGTGCGGGAGCCGAATGTACGCCGGCGGCCGGTGGAGGTTCCAGTGCGCCTGCAGCCAGGCGTGGTGGCCCTTGGTCAGTGCTGCATGCACTGTTTGGCCGTGCAGCTGGGTGTAGGCGGTGAATCCGGCGAGCTGGGGGGACACGTCCAGGGTCAGCGAGGCCGGGTTCACCGCGATGAGTCCCAGGTCGAACAGGCGGTGGAGGTCCCGGCGTAGCAGCAGGCCCCCGTCGGGATGGTGCTGTCCGTCGGCCGCGTAGCTGTACAGGTGCGCGGCTTCCAGGGCGGCGGCCGGGGCGGGGCCGGTGAACGCACACACCTGGCCGTGGTCGATGAGCAGGCGGCGCCGGAAGGTGGCCTGTCCCACCCGGGCGCGGACGACGGTGGTCTTGTGACCGCCAGGGATGGCCGCCTGCCGGGCCGCGTCGGTGATCTCGACGCTGGTCGGCTGGCCGGTGGCCAGGATCGCCGCCCGCATCCTGTCCCAGTCGAAGGGCCTCAGGCTCTGCTGGGACTTCGGTGAGTCACACAGGCTGCGCAGCTGGGCGCCGGTCAGCAGGCCGGGCATGTCGACCCAGCCGGTCCCGTGCCGGGACCGGTAGGTGGTGACCTGCTTGCGGTGCGCCACCGGGGTGTCGAACTCGGCCCTGCAGTCCCAGCACAGGTAGGTCGGGGTCTTGGTGCGGCGGGCCTTGAAGCTGGCCCGGCCGCAGGCCGGGCAGGCGTAGGTGTCCTTCTCGGCCTGGTCGACGTCGATCGCCTCGATGACCGACACACCGAGCAGGGACTTCTTGTCCCACAGGGCGATCACATCCCCGACGGCGATGTTGGCGTGGTTGGGGACGGTGCTGTCCCAGCTGTAGTGGCGGGACGGCTCGTCGTCGTAACCGTCGTTTCCGCCGTGCGTCCTGTCGGCGTCGTCCACCGCCAGCACCAGCCACGCACCCATCACAGGCCCCCCTCCCACGACCACCGTCACCGGCGGCCGCAACAAGATCCACGATCACCCGTCAACCTACCCCCCACCACAGACAAGGGCGGCCCCCTCTCGCCAAAGACCGGGGCCGCCCTGCTCTCCACATCCGCTGAAGACCTGGAGGACATCCAGCATGACCCATCCCACCGACATCCGGCGAGGCCGCAAGCCCCGGTTACTGGACCTGTGCTGCGGCGCCGGCGGCCTGTCGGCCGGCTACCACCAGGCCGGATTCGACATCACCGGCATCGACAACTGCCCCCAGCCCAACTACCCGTTCACCTTCCACCAAGCCGACGCCCTCCAGTACCTGACCGACCTCATCACCACCGGTGAGATCCACACCTACGACCTGGTGCACGCCTCCTGGCCGTGCCAGCGCTTCGCCCGCGTCACCGCCTGGCGGGGCATCCGCGAGGACCACCCCGACCTCATCACCCCCGGCCGCGAGCTTCTCCGGACGTCCGGGGTGCCGTGGGTCATCGAGAACGTCCCCGAAGCACCCCTGCGCCCCGACTACCTGCTGTGTGGGACCCAGTTCGGTCTGCGGGTCCGCCGCCACCGGGTCTTCGAGACCTCCTGGGGTGGGGGCGGGGACCTGGTGCCGCCCTGCTGGCACCACAGGAACCTCCTCGCCTTCGAGCACAAGGGCGAGCGCGCGTACGCGGATGCCATGGGCTGCACCTGGATGAGCAACGTCGAGGCCCGCCAAGCCGTCCCCCCGGCCTACAGCCACTGGATCGCCACCCAGTACCTCACCCACGAGACGAGGGCAGCCGCATGAACCGCGCAACCGAACACCTGCGAACCGCGCTCTGGCTCGCTGGAATCGGCCTCCCGGTCCTGCCCCTGAGGGAGGGCAAGCTGCCCTTTGGGAACTGCCCCGCCTGTTCGGGCAGTCTCTGCGGGGACCGGCCCCACATGAAGGCCGCCGGCCCGTGCCAGTGCCCCGCTCCCTGCCACGCCTGGGGCGCCGCCACCACCGACCCGAACGTTCTCACCTCCTCCGCGTGGGCGGGAGCCTGGCGGCAGGCTCAGGCCGTCGCCTACCACCCCGGCGGCGCCGGACTCACCGTCGTGGACCTCGACAACGCCGACGCGGTCGAGTGGGCCCGCCAGGAACTCCCCACGACCAAGGTCGTGGCGACCACCCGGGGCCAGCACTGGATCTACCGGGGCGCGATGCAGTCCGCCAACGGGGTTCGGCCCGGCGTGGACATCAAATCGACCATGACCTACGCGCGGTGGCGCGGTCCCGGTACCGGGGGCATGGCGGCGTTGCCCGCGGTCGTGCGGGCGCTCGCCATGAAAGAGCCCATCGTGATCCGGCCGGCGCCCGTCTCCGTCTCCGTGCCGGCGTTGACTGGCGGCGGGGAGTGCCCGCACCGCTCGCCCGCCTACCTGGAGCGCGGGATCGCGATGGCGGAGCAGCGCATCACCGAAGCCGACAGCGTCATCCACACCACTGTGTACCGGACGTTCCTCGCCGTGCTGTCCGCCCACGGTCGGTGCGGCTGCCTTACCGACAAGCACATCGGTCGGCTGTTCACCGCCGCGCACGGGAAGGGCGAGTCCCTGCGGCACTGCGAGGCCGCCTGGGACAACGCCCGAGCGAAGCTGGGGATGTAGCCATGCCCGAGGAAGAGAAGACTCCGGCCCGCGAGATCATCACCGACTACGCGCAGGCGCATTTCCGGTACTTCCGCACCACCGAAGGCACCGTGTACGCGCAGAAGAACGGCCACCCCGTGGCCCGCCCGATCCGCTCTCAGGGCACGACCGGCAGCCACCGGCAGGAACTCATGGTCGGGCTCTTCAACGACGGGCACGGCGTGTTCAACGGAACCGCCCTCAAGGAGGCGTTGGACTTGATCGAAGCACTCGCGCTCAGCCAGGACGTACAGGCCACCCACATCCGGGTGGCCCCGGGCTTCGACGGCGCGACGTGGCTCGACCTGGGCCGCGACGACGGCCGATCCGTCCGCATCCACGCCACCGGGTGGGAGATCCGAATCCCCGACCCGCGCGAGGTGTGCTGGCGGCGCACCCAGCTCACCGGCGAACTGCCCATCCCCGAGAAGGACACCGACGGCAAGGGCATCGACGCCCTGCTGCGGCTGTGCAACTTCGCCAACGCCGAGAGCGAGTGCCTGGCCGTGGCGTGGCTGATCGGCTGCCTGGAACCGTCCGTGCCCGTCCCCGCCCCGTTCCTCACCGGCCCCCAAGGCGCCGGCAAGTCCACCGGCGGCCGCATGCTCGTGCGGATCATCGAGGGCATGACCGGTGACCTGCGCCGGGCCCCGAAAGACGAGGAGAACCTGATCACGGCCGTCGCCGCCGGATGGGTCACCGCCCTGGACAACCTCTCCCACCTGCCCCCGGACCTGTCCGACCTGATGTGCTGCATCGTCACCGGCGCCGAGAGCCTCAAACGCGCCCTGTTCACCGACGGAGACGTCGTCCGCTCCCGCTACCGCCGCCCGCTCCTGCTGACCGGCATCGACGTCGGCGTCATCCGCCCCGACCTCGCCGAACGCCTCCTGCCTCTCCGCCTGGTGCGACCCCGGGTTCGGCGCACGGAAGCGGAGCTGTGGGCGGAGTACGCACAGGTCCTGCCCATCATCCTCGGCTCACTGCTCGACCTCACCGTGAAAGTGCGGGCCACCGAAGCCGAGACTCCCACCGACCTACGCATGGCCGACTTCGCGCACCTCTGCGCCCAGCTCGACGCTGCCGCTGGCCTCGGCGCGCTGAACGCCTACCGAGCCAGCCTCGACGACCTCAACGACGACGTCATCGAGGGCGACCTCCTCGCCCAGACCGTCCTCAAGCACGCCGCCGGCCTCGACCTGGGCGCCGAAGCGCGGATGACGTCCACCGAGTGGCTGCACGCCCTCACCCAGCTCTACACCGGAGACGACTTCCGTGCCCTGCCCAAGGGGTGGCCCACCACCGGCAAAGTCCTCTCCGACCGCCTCAAGCGCCTCCAGCCCACCCTCGCCGCCCGCGGCGTCCTCGTCGACTGGGGGCGCACCAAAACCGCCCGCTACATCGAGATGAACCGCCCGGCCGCCTCCCCGCCCGGACAGCAGGAGGCCGCGTTCTAAGCGGCTCCATCGCGACCGGCTGGCACAAGCAAGAGGAGCACCCGCCGCCTACGCGGGGCGTGCTCCTCTTGCTGTTCCGGCGGCTTGCCGCCGCTGCAAAGAATGTGCCGCCGTGGCGGCTCCTTCTTCGCGCTTGAAGGCGCACTCCACCACAACAGACACCACCCTCTCTTTTCCTAAGAGAAGAGACGCTGCGTCACCCGTGTCACCACCGGGCTCCAAACGGCCCGTGGCCTGCGGCTACACCGGTGACGCAGACGGCCAACGGCTGCGTCACCACGCGTCACCCGCGTCACCGGCCTGGCGTCGAGGGGTGACGGTGACGCTGGCCGGTGACACACGGCCGACCTACTACGTCACCGAAAACCGCAGGTCAGACCAGTAAGTGACACAGACGACGCGATGACGCAGAAATCCGGACCTCGGACACACCCGCCGGAGGAGCAATGCCCGCCGAGAGTGCCCCCCGCGCCATCCTGCGCGGCGGACTCCCCGACCGTTACCTCAACCCTGACGACGTCGCCGAGATCCTCGACGTCCCGGTGGAGACCCTCTACCAGTGGCGCAAGAAGCGGACCGGTCCGCCCGGGTTCCGCGTCGGCAAGCACACCCGCTACGACCCCGCCGACGTCTACGACTGGATCGCCGAGCAGAAGCGCAAGGACATCAGCCAAGCCGCCTAACCCACCACACCACCGCCGAGGGCGGGCCCACTTGGGCCCGCCCTCGGCGCTTGCCCAGAAAGGCCCATACGTGGCAGGCCACATCCAAGACCGGTGGTTCAAGACTGAGCAGGGACCCGACGGCAAGCCCCGTCGGATCAAGACCGACCGCTACGGCAGCGGCATGCGCTACCGCGCCCGGTACATCGGGCCGGACGGCACAGAGAAGTCGAAGAGCTTCCCCGACAGGCAGAAGCGGCTCGCCGAGCAGTGGCTGGCCCACATCGAGGCGGACATGTCCCGGGGGCAGTACATCGACCCCGCCGCCGGCGGATCACGTTCCGGGAGTACGGAGAGAAGTGGCTCGCGTCGCTGACGACGGATGTGACCACGCGGTCGTCCGTCGAGGTGCAGATCCGCAAGCACGCCTTCCCGTACCTCGGCACGCGGCCCCTCGACTCGTTCCGGCCGGAGCACATCCGTGACTGGCTCAGCGAGCTGGAGCAGATCCTGCCGGTCTCCTCGTACCGGCGCGTCATCTTCGCGAGCGTGTCGGCCGTACTCGCCGCCGCGGTGGATGACGAGTTGCTGGCGAAGAACCCGTGCAAGGCCCGTACGGTCCGGGCGCCCGCTCCGGTCGCTCCGCGGGTCAGGCCGTGGACGCCCGAGCGGCTCTTCGCCGTCCGGGCGGCGCTGCCGAAGCGCTATCGGGCGATGGCTGATGCCGGCGGGGGTCTGGGGCTCCGGCAGGGTGAGATCTTCGGCCTGCCGGACGACCCCGATGACTTCCGCGGTGAATGGCTGCGGGTGGCCAATCAGGTGAAGGTGGCGAACGGGCACCTCGTCTTCGGTCCGCCCAAGCGGGAGAAAGAGCGGGACGTGCCGCTCCCCCGCCGCATCGGGCAGGTGCTGCGGGAGCACCGCGAGGAGTTCCCGCCGGTGGACGTGACGCTGCCCTGGCTGAAGCCGGACGGGCCACTCGTCACCAAGCGGCTGCTGTTCTCCCTCCCGGGCGGGGGCGCGGTGCGGCGCACCGACTTCAATACGCGGGTATGGAAGTTCGCCCTCGTGCAAGCCGGCGTCATCCCGGAGCCGCGGCCGGGTGAGCGTCACCAGGCCGCGCGCGAGCACGGGATGCACGCCCTCCGCCACTTCTACGCGTCCGTCCTGCTGGACTCCGGGGAGAACATCAAGGCGCTGAGCACGTACCTCGGCCACGGCGACCCCGGGTTCACACTCCGCGTCTACACGCACCTGATGCCGAGCAGCCACGAGCGCACGCTGCGGGCCGTAGACGAGGTCTACAAGGCCGCCGATCCGACGGCCGACGGCCCACAGACGGCCCAGGAGGGGTGAAACGGGTCCGGGCCGGCGGCTGAGTGCCGCCGGCCCGGGGGGCCGTTTGACTGGGGTACCGCCGTTGACCTGGGGTTACAGGACCGGAAGGTTCTTGCGGAGTTCGAAGGCCGTGACCTCCGAGCGGTATTCCTCCCACTCCTGCTTCTTGTTGCGGAGGAAGAAGTCGAAGACGTGTTCGCCGAGGGTTTCGGCGACCAGTTCGCTGCGCTCCATCAGGGAGATGGCCTCGCCGAGGTTCTGCGGGAGGGGTTCGATGCCCATGGCGCGGCGTTCGGAGTCGGACAGGGCCCACACGTCGTCGTCGGCGCCCGCCGGGAGCTCGTAGCCCTCCTCGATGCCCTTCAGGCCGGCGGCGAGGAGCACGGCGTACGTCAGGTAGGGGTTGGCGCCGGAGTCGATCGAGCGGACCTCGATGCGGGACGAGCCCATCTTGCCCGGCTTGTACATCGGGACGCGGATCAGCGCCGAGCGGTTGTTGTGGCCCCAGCAGATGTACGAGGGGGCCTCGCCGCCGGAGCCGGCGGTGCGGGCCGAGCCGCCCCAGATGCGCTTGTACGAGTTGACCCACTGGTTGGTGACCGCGGAGGTCTCGGCCGCGTGCTTCAGCAGGCCTGCGATGAAGGACCGGCCGACCTTCGAGAGCTGGTACTCGGCGCCGGACTCGTAGAACGCGTTGCGGTCGCCCTCGAAGAGGGAGAGGTGGGTGTGCATGCCGGAGCCCGGGTACTCCGAGAAGGGCTTGGGCATGAACGTGGCCTGGACGCCCTGCTCCAGCGCGACCTGCTTCATGACCAGGCGGAAGGTCATGATGTTGTCGGCCGTGGAGAGCGCGTCGGCGTAGCGCAGGTCGATCTCCTGCTGGCCGGGGGCGCCCTCGTGGTGGCTGAACTCCACGGAGATCCCCATGGATTCGAGCATGGTGATCGCCTGGCGGCGGAAGTCCATGCCGACGTTCTGCGGGGTGTGGTCGAAGTAGCCGGAGTTGTCCGCCGGGATGGGGCGGGAGCCGTCCAGCGGCTTGTCCTTCAGCAGGAAGAACTCGATCTCCGGGTGGGTGTAGAAGGTGAAGCCCAGGTCCGAGGTCTTGGCGAGGATGCGCTTGAGCACGAAGCGGGGGTCGGCGAAGGAGGGCGAGCCGTCCGGCATCAGGATGTCGCAGAACATGCGGGCGGTCCCCGGGGCCTCGGCGCGCCACGGCAGTATCTGGAAGGTGCCCGGGTCCGGCTTGGCGATCATGTCGGACTCGTAGACCCGTGCGAAGCCCTCGATGGCCGAGCCGTCGAAGCCGATGCCCTCGTCGAAGGCCTGCTCCAGCTCTGCGGGGGCGACGGCGACGGACTTGAGGAAGCCCAGCACGTCGGTGAACCACAGGCGCACGAAGCGGATGTCGCGCTCCTCGAGCGTCCGGAGGACGAATTCCTGCTGCTTGTCCATGCCTTCATCCTCGCAGTTCAGACGGCCTGTGCACCACTGCCCCCGGGGAGGGCGCGCGGTCGGGGCGCCCAGTATCGCCAGCCGTGGTTTCCGCCACATTACGCACCCCGGAAAGATCACGGCACCCCCGCACTGACCTGGGACCCGTCATGAGCACTACCATCGGCGGCCATGGGGGGCCGGGAGCACAGGGGGCACGGGCGCATCGGGCGTCACGTGCCTCGGCGTGCCGCGCCGGCGCTGGTCCTCGCCCTCTCCGTCCTGCTGGGGGCGCTGCTGCTGTGCGTACGGCCGGGTGAGCCGCACTCCGTGGCGGCGGCCGTACGGGGGAAGCTCGGGGGCCGGGCCGTCGAGCATGGTCCCGGTCAGACCCGGGCCGCTGGGCCGGCCCGGCCGGCCCTGCCGAGCGGGCCGCACGCCGTGTGCGCCGCCCCCGGCGAGCTGCCCGGCTGCTCCCCCTTTTCGCACGTCACCCCGGGTGTCCTGCCCGCCCCGCCGCCCGCCTTGCCCGTGACGGCCGCCGCCGGAGGCCCCGTCGCGCGCCCCGCCGACGGCGCAGGCCGGCTCCGGCCTGACGACGCGCCCGCCCGCGCCCCCGACCTCCACGCCCTGCAGGTGCTGCGGAGCTGAGGGGTCCGGCGCGCAGCCGCTCCGGCGGCGTCCGGGCGCGCCCTCCGGATCCACCTCCACCCCCCTCAGCAGAAGGAACAGGGCACATGGCCGGCACGACCCCCACCGACAGGAACACCCGCCAGGCGCGCATAGCCGAGATGCGCCGGGCCGAACGCTCCCGCGAGCGGCGCAACAAGGCCGTGGCGATCACGGTCTCGGCGGCCGTCGTCGCGGGCCTCGTCGGCTTCGGCGCGTGGGTGCTGATCGACCGGAAGAACAAGGACGAGGCCGCGGCGAAGGCCGCCGAGACCGCCCGCACCGCCCCGGTGGCCGAGGAGCAGAGCTGGGACCCGAAGACGCTGGGCCGCAACCACGTCGAGACCCCGGTGAGCTACCCGATGAACCCGCCGGTCGGCGGCGACCACCACCCGCGCTGGATGAACTGCAACGGCGACGTCTACAAGAACCCGGTCCCCCAGGTGAACGCCGTCCACTCGCTGGAGCACGGCGCGGTCTGGGTGACGTACAACGAGAAGGCGCCCCAGGCCGACATCGACCAGCTGGCCGACCGGGTGTCGAAGACGCCGTACACGCTGATGAGCCCGGTCAAGGAGCAGAGCGGCACGATCACGCTCAGCGCCTGGGGCAAGCAGGTGACGGTGGACAGCGCCGCCGACCCGCGGGTGAAGCAGTTCTTCACCAAGTACGTGCAGGGCCCCCAGACCCCCGAGCCGGGCGCGGCCTGCACCAACGGGCTGGCCGGCAAGTGAGCGGGAGCGAGGCGGGCCGCCCGGCCCGGCGCACGGCGTACTGGGCGGCCGGTACGGCGGTGCTGCTCGCGCTGCTCTTCGCGGTGGCGGCCACGGTGGCCGCCGCGAGCGGAGGGGACGGCTCCGCCGCAACGCCGGCCCGCACGCCCGCGCAGGACTCCCCGGACGCGGGCTTCGCCCGGGACATGGCGGTGCACCACCAGCAGGCCGTGGAGATGGCGTTCGTGGTGCGCGACCGCACACAGGACGAGGCGGTGCGCACCCTCGCGTACGACATCGCCAACACCCAGGCCAACCAGCGGGGCATGCTGCTGGGCTGGCTGGACCTGTGGGGGCTGCCCAAGGTGGTGGCCGACCGGCCGCCGATGGCCTGGATGGCGCCGGCCGGGGGCAGCGCCACGGGCGGGGGCGGCACCACGGGCGGCAGCCACGCCGGCCACGGCGACCACTCCGGGCACGGCGACCACTCCGGCCACGACATGGGCGGCGTGGCCGCCAAGCCCGGGGCGCTGATGCCCGGCATGGCCACCAAGGAGGAGCTCACCGCGCTCGGCACCGCCGAGGGCCGGGACGCCGAGGTGCTCTTCCTCCAGCTGATGACCGACCACCACAAGGGCGGCGTCGCGATGGCCAAGGGCTGCGCGGAGCTGTGCCGGACCCCGTCCGAGCGGGCGCTCGCGCAGGGCATGGTCGAGGCCCAGCAGTCGGAGCTCGTGCTGATGGCGGACCTGCTGCGACAGCGGGGGGCTGCGCCGCGCGGGTGACGGGGTCCGCCCGTACGGTGGGGGGAGGGTGCCCTGACGGCCCTCCCCCATCGGCCTCCCGGGGCGCCGCAGCGGGCGCGACCGCGCCCGGCCGCAACGCACGCCAGGAGGTACGCAATGACCACAGCGGCGGACATCATGCACGCCGGGGCGCAGTGGATCCCCGCCACCGAGACCCTGGACCGGGCAGCCGAGCTGATGAGCCGGCTCGGCGTGGGCGCCCTTCCCGTCAGCGATGCCGACGAAAGGCTGTGCGGCATCGTCACCGACCGCGACATCGTCATCAAGTGCGTGGCCAAGGGCATGGACCCGTCCAGGGTGACCTGCGGCGACCTGTGCGAGGGCACCCCGCGCTGGATCGACGCGGGCGCCGACGTCTCCGACGTCCTCGAGGAGATGGAGAGCCACCGGATCAAGCGGCTCCCGGTGATCCAGGACAAGAGGCTGGTCGGCATGATCAGCGAGGCCGACCTGGCCCAGCACCTCTCGGAGGACCAGCTCGCGGGCTTCGTGGAGCGGGTCTACGCCAAGCACTGAGCCCCGGCGCCGCCCGACGCGGTGATCCGGTCATGGCTCACGGCGCGGGGAGGCCGGGAGCCGCGGGTCCCGCAGGGCGGTCAGGATGGCTTCGGCCACCTGGGCGGGGGCGTCCAGCATGGCGAGGTGGCCTGCGGGGGACGCCGTGGCGAAGCGGGCTGCGAGGGTGGCGGCCAGGATGCGCTGGCGGGCCGGCCAGCGCAGCGACGCGGGGCGGGTCGAGCCGTCGTGGGCCGCCAGGACCGTGGTGGGGGCGGTCAGCGGGCGCCGGGCGCGCAGGGCGAGCAGCTCGGCGGCGGTGTCCGGGTAGCGGGAGTTCTCCAGCAGGGCGCCGCGCCAGACCCGGCCGGTGCGGTAGCAGCGGCGTACGAGGTCCCGCGGGGCCGGATCCCCGCCGCCGGCGCGGGAGGCCCGTACGGCGGCGCGCCGCGCCCGCGGCCCCAGGGCGGCCGGCAGCCCGGCGGCGGTCAGGGCCCGGCCGAGGGCACGGGCGGCGCCGGTGCGCAGCGCGGCGGGCAGGACCGTACGGGGGGCGTCCTCCACACTGCCGTCGACCAGGACGAGGGCGGCGGTGCGCTCCGGGTACAGGCGGGCGAAGGCCTCGACGTGGAACGCGGCGACCGAATGCCCGACCACGGTGACGGGCCCCGGGCAGCCCAGCGCGTCCAGCAGCCCGGCGATCCTGCGGGCCTCCCCGGCGGCGGTCGGCGGGTCCGCGGCCGGACCGCTGAGGCCGTGCCCGGGGCGGTCGAACCGGATGGCGGTGCGGCCCGCGGCCACCAGCAGCGCGGCGACCGCGTCCCAGTCGAACCAGGCCATGGCCAGCCCGGCACTCAGCACGACGGGCGGCCCGCTGCCCTCGACGACCACGTGCAGCGGGACCCGGTCCACCCGGACGAAGGAGCCGGGGCCGCTCACGTACGGCGCTCCCGACGGACCGCATGCGCCAGCAGGCCCAGCCACAGGGCCACGAGCAGTACCTGGAGCCGCTGCCCGGCCCCCATGGCCCAGGTGCCGCGCCCGGCGGTGAACAGGGCGATGGCGGTCAGGGTCCAAGCGGTGGCGAGGAGTTCGAGGGCGACGAGGGCGGGGCCGTGGCGGGCGAGCGGGGCGTGCCTGCGGTAGCGGCGCGCAGCGGTGGTGAGGGCGACGATCCCGACGAGGGCGCCGGTCATGGCGAGGCTGCTGCTGACGGCGTGGGCCTGGTGCGTGGCCGGGACCAGGCCGGCGGTCTCCCGGGCGGCGCACACCGGGTCCGCGGTGGGGGTGCAGCTCAGCGGCAGCCAGGCGTCGGCGGCGGTGGCCGCGCCGAGGAGGGTGATGCCGGCCCAGCCGAGGACGGACCAGGGGCGGCGGGAGCCGGGGTGCCGGGCCGCCCGGAGCAGGGCCGGCAGCCCGCCCGCGAGGACGAGTCGGTCGTGCACCGGGCCGCATCCGGTCGCCCGGCCGCGTCCGGCCACCGGCCGCACCCGACCGGACCGGGCACAGGATGTCGGGTCGGGCAGGGTGGTCCCTCCCTACGTTGGTGATCGAAAAGGGAAGGAGGCCGGGTTGCTGGAGCACCTGAACCGGGCCATGGACCACATCGAGGACCATCTCGACGGCACGGTCGACGCCGCCGAGCTGGCCCGGATCGCGATGACCTCGGAGTACCACTTCCGGCGGCTGTTCTCGGCGCTGGCCGGGCTCCCGCTGTCGGAGTACGTGCGGCGCAGGCGGCTGACCGTCGCCGGCGCCGAGGTACTGGCCGGCGAGCGCACGCTGCTCGACGTCGCGGTGCGGCACGGCTACACGTCCGCGGAGGCCTTCGGGCGCGCGTTCCGGGCCGTGCACGGCATCGGCCCGGGCGAGGCCCGTCGCACCGGTGCGGTCCTGCGCTCGCAGCCCCGGATGTCCTTCCGCCTCATCGTCGAAGGGAGTACCGCCATGGAGTACCGAATCGTGGAGAAGGAGGCTTTCCGCATCGTCGGGAAGAAGGCGCGCGTGCCGCTGGTCCACGAGGGCGTGAATCCTGCCATAGCCGAGTTCATCAAGGGACTCGCGCCGGAGACGGTGCAGCGGATCACCGCACTGTCCGACCGGGAGCCCGCCGGGATCGTCTCCGTGACGGAGGTCCTCGGCGACAAGCGGGTGGAGGGCACCGAGGTGGACTACCACCACGCGGTCGTGACCGGCGCGGAGCGGGCCGAGGAGGAGTTCGAGGGCCTGGACGTGCAGGACGTACCGGCCGGGACCTGGGCCGTCTTCGAGAGCAGCGGCCCGTTCCCGCAGACGCTCCAGAACCTGTGGCGGGACGTCTTCACCCAGTGGTTCCCCTCCAACCCGTACGCCTCCCGGCCGGGGCCGGAGATCCTGCGCACCCTGCCGTCGGCGGACTGGACGGAGGCGGCCGCCCAGCTGTGGATCCCGGTGGAGCGGATGCCGGTCTGACCGGTCCCGGGGGGTGTGGTGCCGGCCGGGCACCACACCCCCCGCGGCATCCGCTCCTGCCCGGGGGCAAAAGACTTTTGGCCGGTTCTCATGCCCATGGCAGGCTGACCACCTGATCATCCGACTGCCGCACGCATACGAGGACACAGCCGCCAGCATGAGTACGCCGCCGCCGGACCAGCCCGGCACTCCCACGGAGCCCGAGGGCATCCCCGCACCCGAGCCGGAGGCGGCCCCGGCGGGCCGGCCGGTGTCGTTCGACAAGGCCCCGGAACCGCAGCCCGAGCCGGAACCGCAGCCCGAGCCGGAGCCCGAACCCGCACCCCGGCCCGAACCCGAGTCGCAGCCCGACTCCGAGCCGTCCCCCGCCGCGCCCGCCGCCGGGCCGGTGTCGTTCGACAAGGCCCCGGAGCCCCAGCCCGAGCCCCAGGCGGCCCCCGCAGCGGCCCCCGCCCCGCCGGCCGACCCGTTCGCCGCGCCCGCAGCGGCCCCCGCCCCGCCGGCCAATCCCTTCGCCGCCCCCGATCCCGCCGCCGCGCCGCCCACCGCCCCCCTCGGCTTCACCCCCGTCACCCCGGGTCCCGCCCCCGCAGCCGCCGGCGGGTACGGCGGCGGGGCCGTGCCCCCGCCCGGCAATCCGTGGGCCGCCCAGCCGGGCTACGGCGCCGGCCCGGGCCATCTGTGGGGCCGGCCCGCTCCCGCCGCCAACGGCCTGGCCGTCGCCGCGCTGATCGTCGGGATCTTCGGCCTGCTCTTCGGCCCGATGCCGTTCTTCTTCTGGGCCGGCGGCCTCCTCGGCGTGATCGCCGTCGGCCTCGGCATCGGCGGGATCAACCGTGCCTCGGCCGGGTTCGGCCGCAAGGCGATGGCCGTCACCGGCACCGTCCTCGGCGTGCTCGCCCTCGGCGCCTCGGTCGGCGGCTTCTTCCTCACCGGTGTCGTCGTCGACAAGGCCCGCGAGCGCGTCGACGAGCGGATCGACCACGACTGGCCGGACCCCGGCGGCGACCCCGACCTCGACGACGACTTCGACGACGACTTCCACCCCGCCACCCCCTGGCCGACCAGGCCGCCGCGGCCGACGAAGCCGGCGCCCACCCCCTCCAAGGAGCCGGGCATCACCTCGCCGCTCCCCTTCGGCCAGACGTACGCCTACCCCAACGGCATCAAGGTGTCCCTGTCGGCGCCCAAGCAGTACCGGACGAAGAACAAGTACGCCAAGGTCGGCAACGCGGTGGAGATGACGCTCACCATCACCAACGACTCGGCGGAGACCCACCACGTCATCTACGCCATGCCCAACGTCCGCGACGACAAGGGCATGACCGCCAAGCTGGTCTTCGACGGCGAGGTACCCAACATGATCAAGGGCGACATCCTGCCGGGCCAGTCCGCGAGCGGTGTCGTCGCGTACGAGGTCCCCGAGGGCACCGCCTCCCTCAGCGCCGACATCTCCCCCGGAACGCTGATGCCCAGCGCGAAGTTCACCGGCCCGATCGGCTGACCCCACCCGGCCGGGGCCCAGGACATCGCGTCAGAAAGACGATTACACTGGGCCCCGTGCCTCAACTACGCCTCGCTCTGAATCAGATCGACTCGCACGTCGGCAACATCGCGGCGAACGCCGACTCGATCGTGCACTGGACCCGGCACTCCGCCGAGCAGGGCGCCCACCTCGCGGCGTTCCCCGAGATGGTGCTGACCGGCTACCCCGTCGAGGACCTCGCCCTGCGCACCACCTTCGTCGAGGCCTCCCGCGCCGCCCTGCTCGCACTGGCCGAGCGCCTGGCGGCCGAGGGCCTCGGCGAGCTCCCGGTCGTCGTCGGCTACCTCGACCGCAGCGAGCGCTCCACCCCGCGCCTCGGGCTGCCCGCCGGCTCCCCGGAGAACGCGGCCGCCGTACTGCACCGCGGGAAGGTGGTGCTCCGCTTCGCCAAGCACCACCTTCCCAACTACGGCGTCTTCGACGAGTTCCGCTATTTCGTCCCGGGCGACACGCAGCCGGTGCTGCGCGTCCACGGCGTCGACATCGCCCTGGCGATCTGCGAGGACCTCTGGCAGGAGGGCGGCCGCGTACCCGCGACCCGCTCTGCCGGCGCCGGACTGCTGCTCTCGATCAACGCCTCCCCGTACGAGCGCAACAAGGACGACGTACGCCTCGAACTGGTGCAGAAGCGGGCCCAGGAGGCCGGCTGCACCCTCGCCTACCTCGCGATGATCGGCGGCCAGGACGAGCTGGTCTTCGACGGCGACTCGATCGTCGTGGACGCCGACGGCGAGGTCATCGCCCGCGCCCCGCAGTTCTCCGAGGGCTGCGTCCTGATCGACCTGGACCTGCCGGCGGCGCAGGCCGACGCCCCCGAGGGCGTCGTCGACGACGGGCTGCGCATCGAGCGCGTCATCCTGTCCGAGGAGCCGGTGGAGCCGTACGAACCGGTCGTCAGCGGCGACTACGCCGACCGCCTCGACGACGACGAGGAGGTCTACGACGCGCTGGTCGTGGGGCTGCGCGCGTACGTGAAGAAGAACGGCTTCCGCTCCGTCCTGATCGGCCTCTCGGGCGGCATCGACTCCGCGCTCGTCGCCGCCCTCGCCTGCGACGCCATCGGCGCGCAGAACGTCCATGGCATCTCCATGCCCTCGAAGTACTCCTCGGAGCACTCCCGGGGCGACGCGGCCGAGCTCGCCGAGCGGACCGGCCTGAACTTCCGCACCGTCCCCATCGCCCCCATGTTCGACGCGTACATGGACGCCCTGGGCCTGACCGGCCTGGCCGAGGAGAACCTCCAGTCCCGGCTGCGCGGCACCCTGCTGATGGCGGTGTCCAACCAGGAGGGCCACATCGTGCTGGCCCCGGGCAACAAGTCCGAGCTGGCCGTCGGCTATTCCACCCTGTACGGCGACTCGGTCGGCGCGTACGGCCCGATCAAGGACGTCTACAAGACGGACGTCTTCCGGCTGGCCCGGTACCGCAACCGGGCCGCGGTCGAGCGCGGCGAGACCCCGCCGATCCCGGAGAACTCCATCGTGAAGCCGCCGAGCGCCGAGCTGCGCCCGGGCCAGGTGGACACGGACTCGCTGCCGGACTACCCGGTGCTCGACGCGATCCTGGAGCTGTACGTGGACCGCGACCAGGGCCTGGAGGCGATCGTCGCGGCCGGCTTCGACCGGGAGCTGGTCGCCAGGACCCTGCGGATGGTGGACCTGGCGGAGTACAAGCGCCGCCAGTACCCGCCGGGCACGAAGATCTCCGCGAAGGGCTTCGGCAAGGACCGCCGCCTGCCCATCACGAACGGCTGGCGCGAGCACGCCTGACCCCGCACCCCCGCCGTGACGGCGAAGGGCCCCGGCCGCCCCTCCCGGCGGCCCGGGGCCCTTCGCCGTCACGGGCGCCCCCCTTGTGCGCTCCGCGCCCTCCGCGCCCTCTGCGCCCTCTTCGGTCCGCCTAATTCTTCACGGTCACCCGGGCCGCCACCGGCAGGTGGTCGCTGCCCGTGCGCGGCAGGGTCCAGGAGGCCTCCGGCTTCATCCCGCGCACCATGATCTGGTCGATCCGGGCCATCGGGAACTGTGCGGGCCAGCTGAAGCCGAAGCCGTCACCGGCGGCGCCCTGCGTGGAGCGCATCTGCGAGGTGACCTCCGACAGGGAGCGGTCGTTCATGGTGCCGTTGAGGTCGCCCAGCAGCACGACCTTGCGCAGGGGTTCGCCGGCGAGCGCGGCGCCCAGCGCGCCGGCGCTGTTGTCGCGCTGGTTGGCGGTGAACCCGGCGTTCAGCTTGACCCGGACGGAGGGCAGGTGGGCGACGTACACGGCGACCGCCCCCTGCGGGGTCTCCACGGTGGTGCGCATGGCCCGGGTCCAGCCCAGCTTGATGTCGACGGCCCGGCTGGAGGTGAGCGGGTACTTGCTCCACACCCCGACCGTGCCCTCGACCGCGTGGTACTTGTACGTGGCCTCCAGCGCCTGCTCGTAGACGGGGACCGCGCTGCCCTTGAGCTCGGTCAGGGCCAGGACGTCCGCGCCGGCCCGGGCCACCGAGCGGGCGGTGCCGCGCGGGTCGGGGTTGTCGGCGTCGACGTTGTGGGAGGCGACCGTCAGGTTGCCGCCGGAGCCGGACTTGTCGATGACCAGGCCGCCGAAGAGGTTCACCCAGACGACGGCCGGCAGCAGGATCGCGATCAGCGCGGTGGCCGACTTGCGGACCACCGCGGCGGCGACCAGCAGCGGGATCGCCAGCCCCAGCCAGGGCAGGAAGGTCTCGGTGAGGCTGCCCAGGTTGCCGACGGCGTTGGGCAGCTCCGCATGGAGGATCATCACCAGCGAGACCGCCAGGGCGAAGGCCGCGGTCACGATGCCGCGCCGCCAGATCCCGGGGTCGCGCCGCAGTTCGGCCAGGCGCCGGCGGAACCGGGATCCGGAGGACTCGGGCCCCGAGCCGCCGTTCCCCGTCTCCGTCATGTACGCCTGTGCCATGCCACTGCCCTCGCTGCCGTGCTCGCGCTCCGTCCCCGCACCATGACCCTAGGCGATCGACGGAGCCTTCCGTGCCGGTGTCCCCGGCCGTACGTCCGGGAGGACGAACGGCCATACGGCCCGGGTTCCGCTTGTCACGAAACGCGCACATTCGCTCGGACGCGCGCACTTCGCGCCCTCGGGCGACCATGAGGAGGGCCGGAGCCGGCCTCGTGCGCGGCCGGGAGTGTGACGCACCGGTCACCGCGCCACTTTCCCAGCGGCCGAGACAGGTGCAACCATGGTGGATGAGTCCGGGGACGCCGTGAGGGCGCCTCGAGATGACATCAAGGAGCAGTGGCAATGACGCATGCCGTTTCGCCTGCCCGCGAAGCCGCTTCCCCCACCCTGTACGGGGGCGCAGGCACCCGGCGGATCACCGTCCGCGACCTCACTCTCGCCAAGGAGCGCGGCGAGAAGTGGCCCATGCTCACCGCCTACGACGCGATGACCGCCTCCGTCTTCGACGAGGCCGGCATCCCGGTCATCCTCGTCGGCGACTCGATGGGCAACTGTCACCTCGGCTACGAGAACACCGTCCCCGTGACGATGGACGAGATGACCCTGCTGTCGGCGGCCGTGGTGCGCGGCACCAGCCGGGCCCTCGTCGTCGGAGACCTGCCGTTCGGCTCGTACCAGGAAGGCGCCGTGCAGGCGCTGCGCAGCGCCACCCGGCTCGTGAAGGAGGCGGGCGTCGGCGCCGTGAAGCTGGAGGGCGGCGAGCGCTCGCTGCACCAGACGGAGCTGATCGTGCAGTCCGGCATCCCGGTCATGTCGCACCTGGGCCTGACCCCGCAGTCCGTCAACGCCATGGGCTACCGGGTCCAGGGCCGCGGCGACGAGGCCGCGCACCAGCTGCTGCGCGACGCCAAGGCGGCGCAGGACGCGGGGGCGTTCGCGGTGGTGCTGGAGCTGGTTCCGGCGGAGCTGGCCGCCGAGGTCACCCGTTCGCTGCACATTCCGACGGTGGGCATCGGAGCGGGCGCGGAATGCGATGCGCAGGTGCTGGTGTGGACCGACATGATGGGCCTGACCGGCGGCCGGATGCCCAAGTTCGTCAAGCAGTACGCCAACCTGCGGGCGACGATGACGGACGCGGCGAAGGCCTTCGCCGAGGACGTCGTCGGCGGAACGTTCCCGCAGGAGCAGCACGCCTTCCACTGAGCCGCTGAAGCACTGAACCGCTGAGGCACTGAACCGGCAGCCCGTACGCCCATCCGGCGTACGGGCTGCCGGCGTTCTGCGGGGTTGCCCGGCACGTGTGCCGACGGCCCTGTCGGTGCGTCATCGCGTTCTGTCGGTGACCTGTCGGCGGCCTGTCGGTGCAGGCCGGCGGCTGTCGGTCGCCTGTCGGTGGTTTGTCGGCGGCCGCTGGTTGCATGGTGGACATGACGCGAAACGACAAGAATCCCCTGAACGGCCCGAACGCCGTCGAGGTCCGGGGACTGGTCAAGCACTTCGGCGAGACCAAGGCCCTGGACGGGGTCGACCTGGACGTCCGCGAGGGCACCGTCCTCGGGGTCCTCGGCCCCAACGGCGCCGGCAAGACCACCCTCGTGCGCTGCCTGTCCACGCTGCTCGTCCCCGACGCCGGCACGGCCCGGGTCGCGGGCTACGACGTGGTCCGCCAGCCGCGGCAGCTGCGCCGCACCATAGGCCTCACCGGCCAGTACGCCTCGGTCGACGAGAAGCTCTCCGGCTGGGAGAACCTGTACATGATCGGCCGGCTGCTCGACCTGTCCCGCAAGGAGGCCCGCGCCCGCGCCGACGAGCTGCTGGAGCGGTTCTCCCTCACGGAGGCCGCGAAGAAGGCGGCCATGCACTACTCCGGCGGCATGCGGCGCCGCCTCGACCTGGCCGCCTCGATGATCGGCCGCCCGGCCGTCCTCTACCTGGACGAGCCGACCACCGGTCTGGACCCCCGTACCCGCAACGAGGTCTGGGACGAGGTGCAGCGGATGGTCGCCGAGGGAGCGACCGTCCTGCTCACCACCCAGTACATGGAGGAGGCCGAGCAGCTCGCGAGCGAGCTGACGGTCATCGACCGCGGCAAGGTCATCGCCAAGGGCAAGGTCGACGAGCTGAAGGCCCGCGTCGGCGGCCGCACCCTGCGGATCCGCCCCGCCTCCGCCGCCGACCTGCCGGGCATGGCCCGCGCCCTGGCCGAGGCCGGGCTGGACGGGGTGGCCGGCTCGCAGGCCGTGCCGGACGAGGGCGTGCTGCTGGTGCCGATCCTGAGCGACGAGCAGCTGACCGCCGTGGTCGGCATGCTGGCCGCCCGGGGTTACGCGATCGCCGACCTCGGCACGTACCTGCCCAGCCTGGACGAGGTGTTCCTGGCCATCACCGGCCACCGGACCGACACCGTTGACGCAACCGAGAAGACCGAGAAGACCGAGGGGGTCGCGGCATGAGCACCGTCACCACGAACAAGCCCGCCGGCACCGCCGCGGCCGCCGCCGGCGGCGGCGCGCAGGGCCAGGCGCTCCCGCCCTCCGAGGGCCGGATCGGCCTGCGGGCCAACCTGCGGCACATCGGCGCACTGGTGCGCCGCAACACGTTGCAGATCAAGCAGGACCCCGAGTCGATGTTCGACGTCCTGTTCATGCCGATCATCTTCACGCTGCTGTTCGTGTTCGTCTTCGGCGGCGCGATCTCCGGCAAGGGCAACCAGGAGGCGTACGTCAACTACGTCGTCCCGGGCCTGATGGCCATGATGGGCATGAACATCGCCATGGGCGTCGGCACCGGCGTCAACGACGACTTCAAGAAGGGCGTCATGGACCGCTTCCGGTCCATGCCGATCGCCCGGTCGTCCGTTCTCCTCGCCAAGATCGTCGTCGAGCTCGGCCGCATGATGGTCGCCATCTCGATCCTGCTCGGCGTGGGCTTCCTGCTCGGCCTGTCCATCAAGACGTCCGTGCTCGACCTGTTCCTGTCCATCGGCCTGTCCGCCGTCTTCGGAGCCTCGCTGATGTGGATCTTCATCCTGCTCGGCCTCACCCTGAAGACCGCCCAGGCGGTCCAGGGCATGGCCATGCTGGTCCTGATGCCCCTGCAGTTCGGCAGCTCGATCTTCGCCCCGCCGTCGACCATGCCCGGCTGGCTGCAGTCCTTCACCGACTACAACCCGCTGTCCAACCTGGCCGACGCCGCCCGCGGCCTGATCAACGGCGGCCCGGTCGCCCACCCGGTGTGGGTGACGCTCGCCTGGTCGCTGGCGATCACCGTCGTCACCATGCCGCTCGCGGTGCGCAAGTTCCGCCAGAAGACCTGATCCGGGACGGCGGCCGGTCCGTTCCGGATCGCGTCCCGGACGGGCCCCGCACGGGGGCCGGGTCAGACGAGGGCGGTGGCCTCCTCCAGGGTGAGGCCGCCGCCTTCCGTATGCGCCGCCTCGTACGCGGCGTCACCGAGCACCGCCCGTGCCAGCTCCTCGGCCCGGGCGGCGTCCTCGCGTTCCGTGGTGATCGGGAAGTGGTGGGGCGGCAGCAGGGCCCGGTAGGCGCCGAGCAGCCGCGCGGCGTCGTACGCCTGCTCCCGGCCCCCGAGGCTGACGTGCGACAGCGCCGCCGTCATCAGGTACACGGCCGGCAGCTGCGGGGCGACCATCACGGCGAGCGGGTCCCGGGCGCTGACCAGGGCCTGCCGCAGCAGTTCCAGCGCCTCGGCGTGCTTGCCCTCCTGGTTCTCCAGCCAGGCCATCGTGCCGAGCAGGAAGCCGTCGAAGATGGCGTACGCACCGAAGGCGAACTCGTCGCGCAGCTGCTGGAGCTGGGCGCGGGCCTCGGGGATGCGGCCGGTGCGGCCGTAGCAGCCGGCCAGGAACATGCGGGCCGCGGGCAGGGCCTCGTTGCCGTACGAGCGCGGGACGCTCAGGATCTCCGTCAGCAGGGCCTCCGCCTCGGCGACGCGGCCGCTCTCGATGAGGACCCCGGCCATGCGCACGCGCAACACCGTGACCTGGGAGGGGGCGCCGAGCCGCTCGGCGTACTCGATCGCGGAGAGGAAGTCCTCGGCGGCGAGCGCGTACTGGCCGCGCTTCTCCCGGGCCTCGGCGCGCGCGGACAGGGCCTCGGCGCAGCCCCAGTCGTCGCCGAGCCCGGTGAACAGGGCCAGGCTCTCGTCGGCGTCGCGCGAGGCGTCTCCGGCCCAGTCGGCCCGGTTCGCCAGGATGTTGGCCCGCATCTGGAGGGTGGCGGCCAACTCCCAGCGCTGCTCCAGCTCGCGGCAGGTGTCGACGGTGGCGTCGATGGCGCGCCGCAGCAGGTCCACCTCCCCGGAGATCATCACGGCGAAGATCCACAGCGATCCGGGGGCCCAGCAGGTCTGCGGCAGACCGGGTGCGTAGGCGGCGATGATGCCCTCGATCCGGGGGCGGATGGACGGGCAGGTCCAGCTCTCGCTGGTCTGGTCGCGGGCCGCGAGCTGGAGCAGGCGGATGCCGCGCCAGGCCTCGGTCAGCAGCTCCCCCTCGTACGGCGGGGGCGTGTCGATCAGCCGCGCGTACACCGGCTCGGCGGGGACGACCGGCGCCAGGAAGGGGTCGGGGCCGAGCGCACCGGCCGCGTCGGCCCAGTGGCGGGACTCGGCCCGCAGGTCGTGCATCATCCAGTACCAGCCGAGGGAGTGGATCAGGCACAGCACCTCGTCGGTGTCGCGGGCGGCGACCGCGCGGCGCAGGGCGGTACGGAGGTTCTCGTACTCGGTGGCGAACCGCTCGCCCGCCGCCCGCTGGTGCGGGCCGCGCAGCAACGGCTCGGTGGTGCGGGCCAGTTCCCGGTAGTGGACGAGGTGGCGGCGCTCGGCGGCGGCCCGGTCGCCGGGGACCTCGTCCAGCCGCTCCCCGGCGTACTCGGCCACGGTCTCCAGGAGCCGGTAGCGCATGCCGTCGGCGGCGGGGGCGGCGATGACGAGGGACTTGTCGACGAGGGCGCCGAGGGCGTCAGCGACATCGGCGGGGCGGCCGCCCCGGTCGTCGGTGCAGACGGCTTCGGCGGCGGCGAGGTCGCAGCCGCCCGCGAAGACGGACAGGCGGCGCAGGACGGCCCGTTCGGGCTCGTCGAGGAGGTCCCAGGACCAGTCGACCACGGCGCGCAGGGTCTGCTGGCGGGGCAGGACCGTGCGGGCTCCACCGGTCAGCAGCCGGAACCGGTCGTCGAGCCGGTCGGCGATCTGGCGCGGGGTGAGCAGGCGCAGCCGGGCCGCGGCCAGCTCGATGGCCAGCGGCAGCCCGTCCAGGCGGCGGCAGATCTCGGCGGCCGCCTCCGGGTCGTCGTCGGGGCTGAAGCCGGGCCGGGCGGCGGCGCCGCGGTCGCCGAGCAGGCGTACGGCGACGGGGTCGGGCAGCGGCTCCACCGGACGCAGGAACTCCCCCGGCACGCCGAGGGGTTCGCGGCTGGTGGCCAGGATCCGTACGCCGGGACAGCGGGTGAGCAGCTGCTCGGCCAGCTCGGCGGCCGCCCCGACGACGTGCTCGCAGTTGTCCAGGATCAGCAGGAGGCGGAGCCGAGCGCAGTGCTCGGTCAGCCGGTCGAGCGGGTTGTCGCCGGCCCGGTCGGTCAGCGCCCGCATCTCCTCGGCGGAGGCGCCGCGCAGCTTGGTCTCGCGGGCCCCGAGCGCGGAGAGCGCGGCCTCGGCGACGGCCTCGGGGTCGTCGACGGGGGCCAGCTCGACGAACCACACCCCGTCGGGCGCCGCGTCGGCGGGCTGCGCCTCGGCGGCCTCCTGGGACAGCCGCGTCTTGCCGGCCCCGCCGGGCCCGAGCAGCGTGACGAGCCGCGCCCGCGCGAGGTCGCCGCCGATGGCCCGGATGTCCTCCTCCCGCCCGACGAAGGTGGTCAGCCGGGCCCGCAGATTCCCCCGCCGGGCCACGACGGCACCCGCGCCGGCAAACGCACCCCCGCCGCCCCCGAACACGCCCCCGGCCCCGGCCTGCCCGAAGCCGCCGACCCCGGGCACGCCCGGCACAGCCCCGGCCGGCTCGGCCCACGTCGCCGGGGCGTGACCGGTCGCCGCCTCGGGGCGACCGCCTCCGGCGGGGTCCGCGGGTCCCGCCCCGGCCGCCGCGTGAGCCGGACCGGCCGACGCACCGGGGCCCGCCGCGGCGCGGGCGGACTCTCCCGCCCCGGCCCCGCCGGGAGCCCCGGGCGCGCCGTATGCCGCACCGGCCGCGGAGCCCTGCCCGGCACGCAGGGGCCCGGCGGGCCCGGCGCCCGCATCCGGGCGGCCGGGGCGGTCGGACCCCGCGTCCGGGGCGGCGGGCGCCGCCGCGTCCCTCACGACGTGCCCGTGGGTGCCGGGCAGCGCAGCAGTGCGGTCGGATGCCGCGGGACCAGGACCGGGACCGGGAGCCGGGCCCGGCAGGGCCGGAGCGGCGGACGCGCCGGAAGCGGGGGCGGTGGTCTCGGGGCCGGACAGGAGTTCGGCGTGCAGGGCGCGCAGCGCCGGGCCGGGGTCGGCGCCCAGCCGGTCGGCGAGGGCCTGCCGGACCTCCTCGTAGGCGGCCAGGGCCTGCGCCGCCCGCCCGGCGTCCCGCAGGGCCCGCAGCCGCAGCACCTGGAGCGGCTCGTCCAGCGGCTGCTGCGCGCACAGCGCGGTCAGCTCCGGCAGGGCCCGCTCCGCCTCACCGAGGTCGAGGGCCGCCGCGAGCCGGCCCCGGCGCGCGTCCGTCCGTACGGCCTCCCAGCGCGCGGCCTCCGCCCCGGGGTCGGGGAGGTCGGCCAGCGCCGGGCCGCGCCACAGCGCCAGGGCCTCGTCGTACAGGGCGGCCGCCCGCGCCGGGTCCGGGTCCGCGGCGGCGGCCCGGACCAGCCGCTCGAAGCGGTACAGGTCGACGTCCTCGCGGGCGGCGGCCAGCTCGTACCCGCCGCCCTCCGCCGACCGCACCGCCCCGTGCCCGAGCGCCCGGCGCAGCCGCGCCACCAACGCCTGGAGGGCGGCGGGGGCGTCGGCCGGCCGGTCGCCGTCCCACACCTCGGCCACCAGCAGGTGCACCGGCACCGCCCGCCCCGGCCGCAGCGCGAGCGCGGTGAGCAGCGCCCGCAGGCGCGCGCCGCCGACGGCGACGGGTGTCCCGTCGTCCCGGATGGCCTGGGTGGTGCCGAGGATCGCGTAGCGCACCGCCCCATTCTCCCCGGCCCCCGCTGCTCGAACGGCCCGGTACCCGGGGTAGGTTTCGCCGCATGGTTCACCAGGGCACGCGCAGCGAGCGGCAGATCAGTTCCGTTTTCCTCGGCATAGCCGCGATCATGGCGGTCACGGGATGGGCCGTGTGGACGGGCTACGCGGCGAGCCCGGGGCTCGCGGTCTTCCTCTTCGTGACCTCGGCGTGGATCGTCTCGCTGTGCCTGCACGAGTACGCGCACGCCCGCACCGCCCTGCACGGCGGCGACCTCACGGTCGGGGCCAAGGGCTATCTGACCCTGAACCCCCTGAAGTACACGCACGCGCTGCTCAGCGTGGTGCTGCCGGTGATTTTCGTGATCATGGGCGGGCTGGGCCTGCCCGGCGGCGCGGTGTACATCGAGCGGGACCGGATCCGGGGCCGCTGGAAGCACAGCCTCATCTCGGCGGCGGGCCCGCTGGCGAACGTGGCGTTCGCGGTCGTGTGCACCGCCCCGTTCTGGCTGAACGCCCTCGACGGCGTCCCGCTCGCATTCCGCTTCGCGCTGGCCTTCCTCGCGCTGCTCCAGGTTTCGGCGGCGGTCCTGAACTTCCTGCCGGTGCCGGGCCTGGACGGCTACGGCATCATCGAGCCCTGGCTCCCCTACCGGGTGCGCCGCGAGGTGGCGCCCCTCGCTCCGTTCGGCCTGATCGCCGTCTTCGCGCTGCTGTGGATCCCCGCGGTCAACGTCTGGTTCTTCGGCGTGGTCGACGGCCTGCTGTCCGCGCTCGGCGTCTCCGACCTGGAGGCCTACTGCGGCCACCACCTCTACCGCTTCTGGCAGGAGGGCGACGACTTCTTCTGCGCCCTCCCGGAGTCCTGACCGCTGCGCTCGAGCCCTTCGGGGTGTTCGTCGCGCTGGACGAGGGTCGCGCGCACCCCGTGTTCCCCTGCGGTCGGACGACGGGAACGGCGCGGCCCGGCTGTCGCTGCCGCCCCTCGGCCGCAGGCCGGCACCCTCCCTGCGGCGGGCCTAGCGGGCGGCGTCGGCGGCCTTGCGGGCCTTGTCCTTGCGGACGTAGTACCAGGCCATGTTCGAGGTGAGTCCGGCCAGCAGGACCCAGACGATCCCCAGGAAGCTGCCCTCCACGAAGGCGACCACGGCCGCCGCCACGGACAGGACGCAGACGACGATGGCGAAGACGGCAAGGCGGGGCATGGGGTACGGCTCCTCGGCGGCACGGAACGGGGTCGAGCCCCTCCAGTGTCCCCCATGCCCCGCAGTGCTCCCGTAAAGGCGCCCGCCCTCCGCCCCCCGTGTGCGGGGCGGCGGGGGTGGGGCGCCGCCCCGAAGGCGGGGTCAGACGTCGGTGATGCGGAGGCCCGAGTGGGCCTTGTAGCGGCGGTTCGTCGAGATGAGGTTGGCCACCAGGGACTCGACCTGGTGGGCGTTGCGCAGGCGGCCGGCGAAGACGCCGCGCATGCCCGGGATGCGGGCGGCCAGTGCCTGGACGACGTCCGTGTCGGCGCGGGACTCGCCGAGCACCATCACGTCGGTGTCGATCTCGTCGATCGACTCGTCCTGCAGGAGGACGGCGGAGAGGTGGTGGAAGGCCGCCGTGACGCGGGAGTCGGGGAGCAGGGCGGCGGCCTGCTGCGCGGCGCTGCCCTCCTCGACCTGCAGGGCGTACGCGCCCTGCTTGTCGAAGCCCAGCGGGTTGACGCAGTCCACCACGAGCTTGCCGGCGAGGTCCTCGCGCAGGGCTTCGAGGGTCTTGGCGTGGCCCTCCCACGGCACCGCGATGATCACGATGTCGCTGCGGCGTGCGCACGCGCCGTTGTCGGCGCCCTCCACGCCGAGGCCCAGTTCGGCGGCGGCCTGCTCGGCGCGCTCGGCGGCGCGGGAGCCGATGATCACCTTTTGGCCGGCCTTCGCGAGGCGGTAGGCCAGGCCCCGGCCCTGGTCGCCGGTGCCGCCGAGGACGCCGACGACGAGGCCGGAGACGTCGGGCAGGTCCCACGGGTCCTTGGCGGGGGGCTTCTGCGTGCTGTCAGTGGAGGTCATGGGGGTGAGGGTAACGCCGGGGCGGGATGACTCGAACGGGCGCGTGGGTGCGTAGCGGGCCGCGCGGGGCGGCGGTGTGGGGCAGGATGCCCGCATGGATGCCGTGAGGGTCGCGCTGCTGCGCGAGGTGCTCGCCGGTACGCAGTGGCCGGCGGCCGTCCGCCGCTTCGCGGGGTCCCTGCGGCATGCCGTGGTGCCGGCCGGCGGCGGCCTGCTGCTGGTGGGGACCGAGGGCTACGAGCCCTGGCACCTGGCGGCCCACCTCGCGGACGAGGCCGCGTGGTGCGGGCTGCCGGAGCTGGCGCCGACGCTGGTGCGCCACCGGGTGCCGCCCGGGGAGCCCGCGCACCTGTCGGTGGGGTTGGGGCGGCTGGCGGCGGCCCGGCGCGGGCACACGGTGCTGGTGGTCGCTCCGCAGCGGCCCGGGGAGGGGCTGCTGGAGCGGGTCCACGACGCCCGGCGCGCGGGGGCGACCGTACTGTCCCTGGACGGCGGGGACCGGGATCTGGCCGCCCTCGCCCACGATGCGCTCTCCGTACGGCAGGAGGAGCCCGAGCCGGGGGCCGGGGCCGCCGTCCTGGACCTGGACACCGTGCAGCACCTCGTCAGTGCGGCGGCCGGGGAGAACGGCCTGCCCTCGCCGCGCGGCACGCGGCGGTTCCGGGACCGGCTGGCGCGGCTGGCCGACCGGCTGACCGCGCCGCCGCCCAGCCGCTGGTAGGCGCCGGCGGACCCGGCCGACTCGATCCGGGCCGGGCCCTACCCCGCCCGGCCCGGGCCGCCGCCTACGGCGTGGGGCCGCCCTCCGCCTCCTCGTCGCCGGCCTTGTCGTTCCAGCGGGGGTCGTTCTGCCATTCGAGGTTGCGCTCCTGCGCCGTCTCCATGGCGTGGGAGGCCTCCTCGCGGGTCGCGTACGGGCCGAAACGGTCCTTCGCCGGGCACTCGGGGCCTTCCTCGACCTTCTTGTGCACCAGGCAGTAGTACCACTCACCCGGTTTGCCCACCTGCCGCTTCTTGAACAGGGCCATCGTCCTCGGACTCCTCTCGCCCGTGCCGGCCGCCGCTCGCGGCCGCTCTCTCCCGGCCTTCTGCGGCCATGCTGCCCCATCCCCGCTGGATACACTCGCTTGCATGTCTGGCCAGTCGCTGCTCGTTCCAGGCGAGCTCTCTCCCGCCCGTTCCGTTCCCGGAAACATCCGCCGGCCCGAGTACGTGGGCAAGCCCGCGCCCACTCCGTACACCGGACCGGAGGTGCAGTCGGCCGAGACCGTCGAGGCGATGCGCATCGCCGGCCGGATCGCCGCCCAGGCGATGGAGGAGGCCGCCAAGCTGATCGCCCCCGGCGTGACCACCGACGAGCTGGACCGGGTCGCCCACGAGTACATGTGCGACCACGGCGCCTACCCCTCGACGCTGGGCTACCGGGGCTTCCCGAAGTCGCTGTGCTCCTCGGTGAACGAGGTCATCTGCCACGGCATCCCCGACTCCACCGTGCTGCGCGACGGCGACATCGTGAACCTCGACGTCACCGCGTACATCGGCGGCGTGCACGGCGACAACAACGCCACCTACCTGTGCGGCGACGTGGACGAGGAGTCCCGCCTGCTCGTCGAGCGCACCCGCGAGGCCCTGAACCGGGCCATCAAGGCGGTCAAGCCGGGCCGCCAGATCAACGTGATCGGCCGGGTCATCGAGTCGTACGCGAAGCGCTTCGGCTACGGCGTCGTGCGCGACTTCACCGGGCACGGCATCAACTCGTCCTTCCACTCCGGCCTGATCATCCCGCACTACGACAGCCCGCACGCCACCACCGTCATGCAGCCCGGGATGACCTTCACGATCGAGCCGATGCTGACGCTGGGCACGCACGAGTACGACATGTGGGCCGACGGCTGGACCGTTGTGACGAAGGACCGGAAGCGGACCGCGCAGTTCGAGCACACACTGGTGGTGACGGACACAGGGGCCGAGATCCTCACCCTGCCGTAGCGCTTCCCGGCCGGAGGGCGTTTTACCGACAACGCGTCGGGAAGACATTGACTCGGGTTTGCCCCAGCAGGAGGATCGGGCGCGGCGGCCGCCACGCGGCAGCTGCCGTGCCCGCCGCCGGGCCGTCGGGTCGCCGGAATCCTCGGAGGTTTGTCTTGGACGCCTTCTCCACCGTCATCCGTGTCGCGTCGCACCAGCAGCACACCGAGGCGGAGTCCTCGACGTTCATGAGCGACCTGCTCGGCGGCCGCCTCGGCGTCGAGGCGTACGCGCGCTACACCGAGCAGCTGTGGTTCGTGTACCGGGCCCTGGAGGACGCGGCCGCGTCCCTGAGGGACGATCCGGTGGCGGGCCCGTTCATCCGGCCCGAGCTGATGCGCGTCGCCGAGATCGAGCGCGACCTGGCGCACCTGCGCGGGCCGTCCTGGCGCGAGACGCTGGTGGCCCTGCCGGCGACACGGGCGTACGCGGCCCGGGTGGCCGAGTGCGCCGCCACCTGGCCCGGCGGGTACGTCGCCCACCACTACACCCGCTACCTGGGCGACCTCTCCGGAGGCCAGATCATCCGCGACAGGGCGGAGCGGACCTGGGGCTTCGAGCGCAAGGGCGACGGCGTGCGGTTCTACGTCTTCGCCGACATCGCCAACCCGGCCGCCTTCAAGCGCGACTACCGGGAGCTGCTGGACGCCATCGCCGCGGACGACCTGGAGAAGCAGCGCATCATCGACGAGTGCAGGCGCGCCTTCGACCACAACGGGGCGGTCTTCCGCGAGCTGGCCCGGGAGTTCCCGCTGAGCGCCTGAGCCGCGACGCCCGCACCGCCGCCGGGCGGCGGCGGTGCCTCAGCGGCCGGGCGCCTGCGGCGGGGCGTCGAAGCGGACGCGGCCGCCGATCTCGACCGTGCCGTCGGGGCCGGGGGCGGTGAGCAGCTGGGAGCCGGCGCCCTGGGTGATGTTCAGGGCGCGGTTGAGCTCGGCCGTCAGCAGGATCGCGGCCGAGCCGGTGGCCTCGTCCTCGGTGATGATCCCGTCGGGGCGGCGCGGGAAGCCGCGGGCGCGCACCCGGCCCGCCGCCTCGTCCTCCCAGGCCCACGCGTACAGCCAGCCCTCACCGGGCGGCGGGGCGGGCAGGGCGTCGACCTCGGCCGGGGTCGCGTACTGCACGGTGTGCTTGCCCTCGACCCACTCGGGGCGGGCCGTGATCCAGGTGAACTCCCCGTCGTCGCGCGCCCATACGGACCCGACCGGCGGCTGGAGCTCCTCGATGTCCAGGAGCCAGGCCACCCCGACCAGCGGATGTCCCGCGAAGGACATGCGCGTGGCGGGGGTGCGGATGTCGACGATGCCGCGCTCCGGGTCGTCGACGAACACCGTCTCCCCGTGGCCGAGTTCGGCCGCGAGGGCCTGCCGCGCCGCGTCGTCGAGGCAGGTCCGGCCGTCGCGCACGACGCCGAGGAGGTTGCCGAACCTTCCGTCGCCCGCGCAGAAGACCCTGAGGACATCGAGATCGTTCACGCGGGCATTCAAACACGGCCCGGCAGCTCAGAGCCGCGGAGCAGCCGAGCCGGGTCTACCGGCAGCCGGTGGAGGTGCTGCCGCATCGCGGACCGGGATTCCGCTTGTCCTCCCCGTACGCGGGTAAGCCCGTTCCGCACTACGGAACAGTCACCTCTACTTGACCTCCGCTTGACCTTTTCATGACCGTCGCTTGGAGGCGCCGTGACGGCGCCGTGTCCGGGGGGCGTAGATGTGGGCCGAATCACTGGACGGCCGGGGAGGGGTCAGGTAAGCCTCGGTTAAGTTAGGTCCGCCTCACCGGCCGTCCCGTCTGATCGGGGCGGCCGTCTGCCGACAGCCAGCCAGCCCAGGAGCCCGCATGCGCCCCGCCCGCCTCACCGCCCTCACCACGGCCGCCGCCGTTGCTGCGCTCACCGCCGTGACCGGTTGCGCCGAGAAGAGCGACGCGGGCGACGCCGCGATCAAGGTGGCGGCGTCCGACAGCGCGTGCGAGGTCTCCAAGACCGAGTTCCCCGCCGGCAAGGTGGCCCTGGACGTCGAGAACAAGGGCTCGAAGGTCACCGAGGTCTACGTCTACTTCCCGGACGGCCGCATCGTCGCCGAGCGCGAGAACATCGGCCCGGGCACCAAGGCCGCCATCACCGCCGAGGTCAAGGCCGGCGAGTACGAGATCGCCTGCAAGCCCGGCATGAAGGGCGACGGCATCCGCCAGAAGGTCAAGGCCACCGGCGGCGCCGCCGCCGAGAAGCGCAGCCCCGAGCTGGACGCGGCCGTGGCCGAGTACCGCAAGTACGTGCAGGCGCAGGCCGACGAGACCACCCCCACCGTCAAGGCGTTCGTGGACGCCGTCAAGGCCGGTGACCTGGAGGCCGCGAAGAAGGCGTACGCCACCTCCCGCATCGGCTGGGAGCGCACCGAGCCGGTCGCCGAGTCCTTCGGCGACATCGACCCCAAGATCGACGTGCGCGAGGACGGCCTGGAGGCGGGCCAGGACCCGGCGAAGGACTGGACCGGCTGGCACCGCCTGGAGAAGTCCCTGTGGGCCGACGGCAAGATCGGCGACGAGGAGAAGAAGCTCGCCGACCAGCTGGCGACCGACATCACCGAGTGGCAGAAGAAGATCGGCAGCGCCGAGATCACCCCGACCTCCATGGCCAACGGCGCCAAGGAGCTGCTGGACGAGGTCGCCACCGGCAAGGTCACCGGTGAGGAGGAGCGCTACAGCCACACCGACCTGGTGGACTTCAAGGCCAACGTCGAGGGCGCGCAGAAGGCCTACGAGCTGCTCAAGCCGGTCGCCGCGAAGAACGACCCGGAGCTCGCCAAGCAGCTGGACACCCAGTTCGCGGCGATGAACACGCTGCTGGACAAGTACCGCGCGGACAAGAACACCTACGAGTTCACCTCCTACGACAAGGTCGGCGCCCCGGAGCGCAAGGAGCTGTCGGACGCCGTGAGCGCGCTGGGCGAGCCGCTGTCCAAGCTGGCCGCCGCGGTCGCGAAGTAATTCCGGCAACCGGTAGAGAGAACAGCAGGCGGGAGAATCCGGAATGACTGAATCTGTGTCGGCTCCGCAGGCGGACGCGGTGTCCGCGGCCCAGGACGGGCGGGCCGAGGCCGCCGGCGGCCACGCCGGCCGGCCGGCGGGCGGACCCTCGCGGCGCTCCCTCCTCGGCTGGGGCGGGGCCGGGCTGGCGCTCGGCGCCGCCGCGGCCGGCGGCGCGGCCGCGGCCCTGAACTCCGGATCGGACCTCGCGCCGGTGGCCGCCGCCGGCGGGGCCGTGCCCTTCCACGGCGAGCACCAGGCCGGCATCGCCAGCGCGGTCCAGGACCGCCTGCACTTCGCCGCCTTCGACGTGAAGACGAAGGACCGGGCCGAGCTGGTCAAGATGTTCAAGGAGTGGACCGAGGCGGCCCGCCTGATGACGGCCGGCCGGCCCGTCGGCGACGTGTACGAGGGCTCCCCGGAGGCCCCGCCGACCGACACCGGGGAGGCCTTCGGCCTCAAGCCGTCCCGCCTGACCCTCACCATCGGCTTCGGCCCCGGCCTGTTCGCCAAGGACCGCTTCGGCCTGGAGGACAAGCGCCCCGAGGCCTTGGTCGACCTGGAGCTGTTCCCCGGCGACAACCTCGACCCGGCCCGCTCCGGCGGCGACCTGTGCGTCCAGGCCTGCGCCGACGACCCGCAGGTCGCGGTGCACGCCATCCGCCAGCTCGCCCGCATCGGCTTCGGCAAGGTCGCGGTGCGCTGGTCGCAGCTCGGCTTCGGCAAGACCTCCTCGACCACGCCCGACGAGCAGACGCCGCGCAACATGATGGGCTTCAAGGACGGCACCCGGAACATCGCCGGGAACGACAAGGCAGCCCTCGACAAGCACGTGTGGGTCGGCGAGAACGACGGCAGCGCCTGGATGACGGGCGGCTCGTACCTGGTCGCGCGCCGCATCCGCATGAACATCGAGATCTGGGACCGCACCCCCCTGCAGGAGCAGGAGGACATCTTCGGCCGCAGCAAGGGCGAGGGCGCGCCGGTCGGCAAGTCCAAGGAGCGCGACGAGCCGTTCCTGAAGGCGATGAAGCCCGAGGCGCACGTCCGCCTCGCGCACCCGGACTCCAACAACGGGGCGACGATCCTGCGCCGCGGCTACTCGTTCACGGACGGCTCGGACGGGCTGGGCCGCCTCGACGCGGGCCTGTTCTTCCTGGCCTACCAGCGCGACGTGCGCAAGGGCTTCATCCCGATCCAGCGCAACCTGGCCAAGTCCGACGTGCTCAACGAGTACATCCAGCACGTGGGTTCGGCGATCTTCGCCGTCCCGCCGGGCGTCCGCGACAAGGACGACTGGTGGGGCCGGACGCTGTTCGCGTAGGTCACGGGGAAGGGGAGAACCGGCGTGTTCAGCAACTATCTGATCGGCCTGCGTGAGGGGCTCGAGGCCAGTCTGGTCGTCTGCATCCTCATCGCCTACCTGGTGAAGACCGGGAACAGGGACAAGCTGGGGCCGCTGTGGCTCGGGGTCGGCCTCGCGGCCGCGCTGAGCCTGGCCTTCGGCGCGGCCCTGGAGTTCGGCACCTCGGAGCTGACGTTCCAGGCGCAGGAGGCGATCGGCGGCAGCCTGTCGATCGTGTCGGTCGCCCTGGTGACGTGGATGGTCTTCTGGATGAAGAAGACCGCCCGGCACCTGAAGGCCGAGCTGCAGGACAAGCTCGACGCGGCCCTCGCGATGGGCACCGGCGCGCTGGTGACCACGGCGTTCCTCGCCGTCGGCCGGGAGGGCCTGGAGACCTCGCTCTTCGTGTGGCGCTCCGTCCACGCCGCCGGCAACGGCGCCGGGCCGCTCGTGGGCGTCCTGCTCGGCATCGGCTCGTCGATCGTGCTGGGCTGGCTGTTCTACCGCGGTGCACTGAAGATCAACCTGTCGAAGTTCTTCACCTGGACCGGCGGCATGCTGGTGGTCGTCGCCGCGGGCGTGCTCGCGTACGGCGTCCACGACCTCCAGGAGGCCGAGTTCCTGCCCGGCCTGATGAACAAGGCCTTCGACGTCAGCGCCGCGATCCCGCCGGACAGCTGGTACGGGACCCTGCTGAAGGGCACGTTCAACTTCCAGCCGGACCCGACCTGGCTCCAGGCGGGCGTGTGGCTGCTGTACCTGGTCCCCACGCTCCTGCTCTTCCTGAAGCAGCAGAGCTCCGGCCGCCCGGCCGCGGCCCCGGCCCCGGCCGCCACGGCTGACGCGTAACGGCACCCCGCCCGCCGAAGGGGGCCCGGATCACCACGATCCGGGCCCCCTTCGCGTACGCCCCGCGGGGTCCCCGTGAAAGGGCCGGGTCACCAGAGGCGGTCGACCAGGCCGGGGTACAGGGCGATGCGGGTGTCCGTGAAGGCGGCGGCGGCCCGGTGTCCGAGCCGCGGGAAGTCGCCGAGCACCTCCTTGTCGAAGCCGGGCGCATCCGTGGCCAGCGGCTCCTCCGGCGTGCCGCCGACCAGCACGGCGCCGGGCAGCCGCGTGAAGCCGGCCGCCTCGTAGAACCCGGCCAGCGGCCGGTCGCAGCTGAACAGGACCACGTCGACGGCCGGGTCCGCGGCCAGCGCCGCGCGGGCCGCCGCCACCAGCCGGCCGCCGTGGCCGCGGCCCCGCGCCGACTCCCGCACCACCACACCGCTGAGCCCGGCCGCGCGGTACGTGCGCCCCGCGTGCCGGACCGGCTTGTACAGCAGCGCCAGCGAGGCCGCGACCTCCCCGGCGCCGTCCAGGAGCAGCATCACCCGGGGCGCGAGGGCCGGATCGTGCCCGGCTCCGGCGCCCGGCCAGGCCTGCGCCTCCAGGGCGGCGACCTGGGCCGCGAGCTCCGCCGGCAGCTCGGCCTGCGGGTACGCGACGACGGTCATCCGGGGATCCGGACGCCCTCGCCGCCCACCCGTACCCGCGGGTCGCCGTCGCTCAGTTCCACGGTGAGGACGCCGGGCCGGCCCATGTCCTCGCCCTGGTGGAGGGTGAGCACCGCCTCCGCCGGGACCAGGCCGAGCTCGCGCGCGTACGCCCCGAAGGCCGCGGCGGCGGCGCCCGTGGCGGGGTCCTCGACGACGCCGCCGACCGGGAAGGGGTCGCGTACGTGGAACTCGGCGGGGCCGGCGCGGTGCACCAGCTGGACCGTGGTCAGGTCCAGGCGCCGCATCAGCGCCTCCAGCCGGGCGAAGTCGTAGTCGAGGTCGGCGAGCCGGGCCCGGGTGGCGGCGCCGAGCACGAGGTGGCGGTTGCCCGCGAACGCGATCCTGGGCGGGATCCGGGGGTCCAGGTCGGCCGCCGGCCAGTCCAGTGCGGCCAGCGCCTCGGCGAGGTCGGCCGGGTCGACGTCCTCGACGTGCGGCTCGACGCTGGTCAGGACGGCCCGCAGGCCTTCCTCGGACGCGGTGACCGAGACGGGCACCGTTCCCGCCGGGGTGGCGAAGACGAGCTCGCCCGGCCCGATCCGCTCCGCCAGCGCCACGGAGGCGGCCACGGTGGCGTGCCCGCAGAAGGCCACCTCCGCCTTCGGGCTGAAGAACCGCAGGGTGAAGGCGCGGCCGGGCTCGCCGCCGAGACCGGGCGGCGGGCCGGTCAGGAAGGCGGTCTCGCTGTAGCCGAGCCGGGCGGCGATCTCCAGCATGCCGGCGTCGTCCAGGGCGCTCGCGTCGAGCACGACTCCGGCGGGGTTGCCGCCGGAGGGGTCGGCGGAGAAGGCGGTGTAGCGCAGTACGTCGGTCGTCATGATCGGCCCAACTGCCGCCCGCCGCCGCTCATTCCCGCCCGCGGCCGGAGCCGCCCGCGCGGCCGGGTCAGCCCCGCCCGATGTACGGCATCGCCGTCGCCATCACCGTCGCGAACTGCACGTTCGCCTCCAGCGGCAGCTCCGCCATGTGCAGGACGGTGCGCGCGACGTCGGCGGCGTCCATCACCGGCTCCACCGCCAGCTGCCCGTTGGCCTGGAGGATCCCGGTCTGCATGCGCTCCGTCATCTCGGTGGCCGCGTTGCCGATGTCGATCTGCCCGCAGGCGATCCGGTACGGGCGCCCGTCCAGGGACAGCGACTTCGTCAGGCCCGTCACCGCGTGCTTGGTGGCGGTGTAGGCGATCGAGTTCGGGCGGGGCACGTGCGCGGAGATGGAGCCGTTGTTGATGATCCGGCCGCCCTGCGGGTCCTGTTCCTTCATCTGCCGGAAGGCCGCCTGGGCGCACAGGAAGGCCCCGGTGAGGTTGACGTCGACCACCGAGCGCCAGGCCTCGTAGCTGATGTCCTCCAGCGGGACGCCGCCGGGGCCGAAGGTGCCGGCGTTGTTGAACAGCAGGTCCAGGTGCCCGTAGCGGGCGCGGACCGCCGCGAAGAGGGCGGCCACGTCGTCCGGCTCGCTGACGTCGGCCCGGACGCACAGCACGTCCGCGTCGGGGCCGGCGGCCCGTGCGGTCTCCTCCAGCGGTTCGGGCCGGCGGCCCGCGACCGCGACCGCCCAGCCGGCGCCGGCCAGGGCGAGGGCGACGGAGCGGCCGATGCCGGAGCCCGCTCCGGTGACGACGGCGGTCTTCTTCCCACGTGAGCTCATGGGGCCGCAGGGTACGTCACATGTCGCATCCGTCCGCGGACGTTCCATGTGCTGAGAGCATGGGTCGGCCAGGGGTGTGAAAAGACGACGAGAAGACTGGAGTCCCGCATGTCGGAGACAGGCCCTGCGACGGCCTCCTCGCCCGAGCAGCCCCCACCCGAGACGCTCTCCGCCCCACCCCCCGCTTCCGCCGCGAAGACCACCGCCGCCCGGCGGACCGGGCTGCTCGTCACCGTCGTGCTCGGCGGGCTCAGCGCCCTCCCCCCGCTGTCGATGGACATGTACCTGCCGGCCCTGCCGGAGGTCACGACGGCCCTGCACAGCCCGGCCGCCACCATCCAGCTCACCCTCACCGCCTGCCTCGCCGGCATGGCGCTGGGCCAGCTCGTCGTCGGCCCGATGAGCGACAAGTGGGGACGGCGGCGGCCCCTGCTGGCCGGCATGGTCCTCTACGTCCTCGCCACCGCCGTCTGCGCCCTCGCGCCGAGCGCCGAGCTCCTCATCGGCTTCCGCCTGCTCCAGGGCCTCGCCGGCTCGGCCGGGATCGTCATCGCCCGCGCCGTCGTCCGGGACCTCTACGACGGCGTGGAGATGGCCCGCTTCTTCTCCACGCTGATGCTCATCTCCGGCGTGGCCCCCATCGTCGCGCCGCTCATCGGCGCCCAGGTGCTCCGCTTCGCCGACTGGCGCGGGGTCTTCGTCGTCCTCGCCGCCGTCGGCCTCGCCCTCACCCTGGTGGTCTGGCGCAGCCTCGGCGAGACGCTGCCGCCCGCGCAGCGTCAGACCGGCGGGGTCGGAGCCGCGCTGCGCACGGTACGCGGGCTGCTCGCCGACCGCGTCTTCGCCGGGTACACCCTCGCCGGCGGTTTCGCCTTCGCGACGCTGTTCTCGTACATATCCGCCTCGCCGTTCGTGGTGCAGGAGATCTACGGGGCCTCCGCGCAGACCTTCAGCCTGCTGTTCGGCCTCAACTCCGTCGGCCTGATCGTCGCCGGGCAGGTCAACGGCAAGCTGCTGGTAGGCCGGGTCAGCCTGGACAAGGTGCTGGCGGGCGGGCTCGCCGTCCTGGTGGGCTCCGCGGCGGCGCTGCTGCTGATGACCACCGGGGTGTTCGGGCGGGTCGGCCTGGTGCCGGTCGCGGCCGGGCTGTTCGTGCTGATGTCGGCGATGGGCTTCGTCCTGCCGAACACCAACGCGCTCGCCCTGATGCGCACCCCGCACGCGGCCGGCTCGGCCTCCGCGCTCCTGGGGACGGCCTCGTTCCTCGTGGGGGCGGTGGCCTCGCCGCTGGTCGGGATCGCGGGCGAGGGGACGGCGGTGCCGATGGCCGTGGTCCAGCTGGCGTGCGCGCTGCTCGCGACGGGCTGCTTCCTCGCCATGTGCCGCCCGTGGCGCGCCCGGGAGGCGGCGGCCGCGGCGTGAGCCGGAACGGCGGCGCCGGCCGGGCGTGGGCCGGGCGGCCCCGGCGCCGTAAACTTCGCAGGTGAACGTCTCCGCCCCCACCACCGCCGAAGCCCTCCGGTCCGCGCTGGCCGGTCTGCTCGACGGGCTCCCGCCGAAGCAGGCCGCGGCCGCCGTCGAGCGGCTGATCGCCAACTACCGGGGGCGCACGCCCACCGACGCGCCCGTCCTGCGCGACCGCTCGGACGTCGCGGCGTACGCGGCGTACCGGATGCCCGCCACCTTCGAGGCCGTACGGTCCGCCCTGGCCGGCCTGGCCGAGGCCGCCCCGCAGTGGACCCCGGGCTCGCACGTGGACGTCGGCGGCGGTACGGGTGCGGCGACCTGGGCGGTGGACGCCACCTGGGACGGCCCGCGCACGACCACCGTCCTGGACTGGGCCGAGCCCGCGCTCGCCCTGGGCCGGGAGCTCGCCGGCGCCTCCGGCTCGCCGGTGCTGCGCGCCGCCGAGTGGCGGCGGGCCGTCATCGGCTCCGGGCTCGCCCTGCCGCAGGCCGACCTGGTGACCGTGTCGTACGTGCTGGGCGAGCTGACCCCCGACGCCCGCCGGGCCGTGGTCGCCGAGGCGGCCCGCGCCGGGCAGGCGGTGGTGCTGATCGAGCCGGGGACGCCCGAGGGCTACCTGCGCATCCGCGAGGCCCGCGACCAGCTGATCGCGGCGGGGCTGCACGTCGCCGCCCCCTGCCCGCACGACGGCACCTGCCCGATCGAGGTCGGGAAGGACTGGTGCCACTTCGCGGCGCGGGTCAGCCGCTCCTCGCTGCACCGGCAGGTCAAGGGCGGCTCCCTGCCGTACGAGGACGAGAAGTTCGCCTACGTCGCCGCGACCCGCTTCCCGGTGGAGCCGGTCCCCTCCCGGATCACGCGCAAGCCGCAGATCCGGAAGGGGCTCGTCCTGCTGGACCTGTGCGGTCCCGAGGGCGAGGGGCTGACCCGGTCGACCGTGGCCAAGCGCCACGGCGACCTGTACAAGGCGGCGCGGGACGCCGAATGGGGCGGGCAGTGGCCGCCCCCGGCCGAGGACACCGCCGGCTGACGGCGCTACATCCGCAGCTCCTGGGTACAGCACTTCACGCTGCCGCCGCCCTTGAGCAGCTCGCCCAGGTCCATCGGGATCGGCTCGAAGCCCCGCTCGCGCAGCGGGGCGAACAGCCCGGTCGCGGCCTGCGGGAGCAGGACGTGCCGGCCGTCGCTGACCGCGTTCAGGCCGAGGGCCGCCGCGTCCTCGTCGCCGGCGATCAGCGCGTCGGGGAACAGCCGGCGCAGCACGGCCCGGCTGCCCGGCGAGAACGCGGGCGGGTAGTACATGACCTCGTCGCCGTCGAGGACGCACAGCGCGGTGTCCAGGTGGTAGTACCGCGGGTCCACCAGGTCCAGGCCGATGACCGGGCGGCCGAAGAACTCCTGGGCCTCGTCGTGCGAGAGGGGGCTGGAGCGGAAGCCCCGGCCGGCCAGGATCCAGCTGGCCGTGACGGCGAAGTCGCCCTCGCCCTCGTTGACATGGGACGGCTCGTGGACGTCGCGAAAGCCGTGGGAGCGGAACCACTCGAGGTGGATCTCCGCCTCGGCGGCCCGCTCCGGGTAGGCGAACCGGGCGCCGAGCACCCGGCCGTCGATCACGAGGGCGCCGTTGGCCGCGAAGACCATGTCCGGCAGCCCCGGGTCCGGTACGAGCGTCTCGACGGTGTGGCCGAGGGAGCGGTAGCGGTCCCGGAGGTCTTCCCACTGGGCGTGTGCGAGGGGCAGGTCCACCGGTTTCGTGGGGTCCATCCACGGGTTGATGGAGTACGTGACCTTGAAGTGTGCCGGTGGGCACATCAAGTAGCGCCGGGGTGTGGCGTCTCTGCGCAAAGAAGGCTCCTCACGACTCACGTGACATGTGGAGAGAATCGTCTCTCCTCGCGGGGGACCGCGCAGTGAACTGACCGGGTGGTTTACGGAATGACTCAAAGACAAGACGTGTCGAGTGGCGATTTGTCCGGATGACCAAGAGGAACCGGGGACGCGGCCGCGGAGGGAGGCCGGGCAGCTCCCGCCCGGGGCGGACCTCCGGCCGGCCGTGGAGATGCCGGTCGGGCCGCTCACGTACCGCTGGCCGATGCGGACGGCCCCGCCGACGCACGCGTACGCGGACGCGCTGGTGGACCGGGTGCCGGCGGGGGCCGGGGCTGACGGCGGAGGCGGGGCGGGACAGGAGGTGGCGAAGGTCACCGAAGCCCGACAAGGCGCCAACTCGGCCGCGCAATGCCCTGGTTTAAGCCACTTCATGGCGAATTTCCCGGCGGCGCAACGGTCCTCGCACGCATGTCAGCCCCACCCCCCGGTGGGGGAGAGCGGTCACCCGGGCCGCAGGATGGTGGGACGATGTGAGGGTCTGCCGGGGCCGAGGTCGTTGTGAGGGGATAGATGGGGTCTGAGTCCGGCCGCGTCAAACGCGGCGAGCAGAGCAGGATTTCGCAGTGGCTGCGCCGCCGGTCGAAACCCTCGCCCGAGGACCCCGGACGGGTACGCGAGACCCTCCTGCTGTCCGTCGTCGCCGCGGGCCTCCCGCTCGCCCCCGCCGCCCATCCCGCCGGCTACCGCTGTTCGTGCGACCGCATCGGCTGTCCCACCCCCGCGCGGCACCCGCTCTCCTTCGCCTGGCAGACGCAGTCGACCACCGACCGCGCGCAGATCGAGCGCTGGGCCCGCAACCAGCCCCAGGCCAACTTCGTCACCGCGACCGGCATGGTCCACGACGTGCTCGACGTTCCGTACGAGGCCGGGGTGCGCGCCCTGGAGCGGCTGCTGGCGGCCGGCGTCGAGGTCGGGCCCGTCGCCGAGTCGGGCGGTGCCGGCGACCAGGCGCGCATGCTCTTCTTCACGGCGACGCGGGGCACGCCCGAGGACGAGGACGAGTGGTGGCCGTGCGAGCTGGACTGCCATCCGGAGACGATGGACGAGCATCCGGGGCTGCGGTGGCACTGCCGGGGCAGCTACGTCCTGGTGCCGCCGGCGGCCCTCCCGGGTGACCACGCGGTCACCTGGATCCGCGGCATGGAACACCCGCTCCCGGATCCGCTGACCCTCCTGGAACCCCTGACGGACGCCTGCGCCGCCTACGCCGACGCCGCTCCCCAGACCCCGTCCTCAGTCGCCTGGCCCCTGGGACGCTGACCCGCCCCGCCCGACCCTGCCCTTGCCCGCCCGGCAGCGGGCCACCGCTGCGCGGAGCCGGGGCAACGCCCCGGACCCCGTTCCGGGCGCTTCGCGCCCGGTGCGCTCAAAGGCCGCGCGGGCTGGATTGTGCCGCTGCGCGGCAAATCCAGCCCCGCCGGCGTTTGAGGCGCGGGGGTCCGGGGGCGGAGCCCCCGGTTTCGGGAAGGGGCGGGGTGGGGGAACGGCTCCGCGCAGCGGATCGACGCGCACCCCGCACCCACCGGCACGGCACCGGCAGCGGCAGCGGAACCGGCCCCGCCCGGCCGGCCCCGGGTGCGATCAGTGGATGTGGGTGACCACCACGTCCAGGGACCACGGCTTCGCGGCCTTGGCCGGCGCCTCCCCCTCCACCGTGTAGCCCAGGTCCCGCAGGGCCTCCACCAGCTCCGCCGGCCCCTCCGGCCGCACCCCGGCCACCAGCAGGTCCCGCACCAGCCGCCCCTTCGTCGCCTTGTTGAAGTGGCTCACCACGGACCGCTTCTCCACCCCGTCGACCACCTGCGCGTGCAGCACCCGCACGGTGGCCGTCCTGCCCGCCACCTCCCCCTTCGGCTTCCAGGCGGCCCCGTACGCCGCCGACCGGAGGTCCAGCACCAGCCCGTCACCGGCCGCCTCCGGCATCACCTCGGCCATCGGCCCCCGCCAGTACGCGCCCAGCGCCCCCAGCCCCGGCAGCTTGACGCCCATCGAGCACCGGTAGGAGGGGATCCGGTCCGTCACCCGGACCGCGCCCCACAGCCCGGAGAAGACCAGCAGCGACCGCTCCGCGAGGGCCCTGGCCGGCGCGGGAAGCTCCCCCAGTCCGAGGGCGTCGTACAGCACGCCCGTGTAGATCTCCCCGGCGGGCCGGGCGGCAGCCGTCCGCAGGCCGGCGTTCTTGGCGACCTCCCCGCGCAGCCCCTCGCTCAGCCCGAGCACCTCGCGCGCCTTGAGCTCGTCTCCCGCGCAGAGCTCGACCAGCTCCTCCAGCACGGCCGCCCGCGCCCCGGCGAGCCCCGGCAGCGACAGCGTCTCCGGCTCCAGGGGTGCGCCGGAGCCGCCGGCGGCCTTTCCCTCGGAGGGCGGCAGCAGCACGAGCACGGTGGTTCTCCTTCGGTACGACACGGCGCAGGGGGTGCGGCCCCCGAGCCAGGGTAGACGGCCCGCCGCGCCGTGACCGCCCGCCCGCCCTGGGCTCGAAATCCATGCCACGCCGTCATCTGCACATGACCGGCGCAGACGGGGCTGCCCTGCGGGCCGCGCTGCGCGACCTGCGTACGCAGCTGGGGGTGCCGGGCCAGTTCCCGGCCGCGGTCCTGCCGAGGCCGAGGAGGCCGCACGCAGCCCCCGCCTTCCGGGGCTCGACGCGACCGACCTCCCGCTGTTCACGATCCACCCGCTCGGCTCCCGGGACGTGGACCAGGCCGTGCACCTGAGCAGGCGCACGGCCTGCGGGTACCTACCACGCCCTCGCGGACGTCGCCGCGTCGTCGGCGCCCTGCGCGAGCGGCTGGAGCGGGAGCGCGGCGGCATCTCGCCGAACGTGCCCGAGCAGGAGATCGTCGCGCAGAACGGCTCGTACACCCTGGGACCGGCCCCGGCCGGCCCATGCCTCGTTCCTCCAGGAGTGCACGGCCCTGCCGCGCGGCGCCGGGTACACCGTCTTCACGGGCGGGCGTGCCCCGGATCCGGTCCTGCACGCCGCGGTGGCGGCCCCGTACCGTTCGCCCCGGCCCGAGCGCGTCGGCACGGCCGAATGCGTCGCGCAGCCGGTGGGCCGCCCCGGCGGCGGGGCACCTGCTCCGGCGCTGCGGCCGCACCTCGCCGACGGCACGGGCTCGGTGGGCGGTTCGGCGCGGGGCCCCGTCACGGGGGTGCGGGTCGCCGCAGCGCGGCCACCACGGCGCGCGGGTCGTCCGCGTGGAAGCGGATGGTGCGGGCCTCGGCCCGGGCGCCGAGGGGCCGGGTGAACGGGAGGGGGCGGGTCAGCTCCAGCGTCACGGTGGTCTGGCTGCCGACGATCAGGTCGAGCACCCCGGCCTCGGAGAGCGTGACGAGCCGGCCCTGCGGGTAGCGGCGCTCCACACGGGCCGAGGCCACCGCGTCCGGCGGGACGGTCAGGTCGAACAGCGCCCCGTAGCGCAGCCGCAGCGAGCCGTCCCGGTGCAGGACGTGCGGCCGGGTCACGCAGGCGGCGTGCAGGGCGAGCACGAGCAGCACGCCGTACGCGTCGAGGGCGAGCACCACCCGGTGCACACCCGGCCACGGGATCAGGAAGCCGAGGGCGGCGGTCTCGACCAGGGACACGGACAGCAGCCCGTACAGGAGGGCGGTCTGGGGTCCGATGTACCGGGCGGCGCGGTCGCCCGCGCCCACCCCGTGCGGCGGCCGGCGCAGCACCCACCGGCCCAGGGAGGCGGTGGCCCGCAGCTCGTGCAGCACCAGCCGGCGCACCGCCCGGGGCACCACCGCGCGCACCGCGCCGCGCCAGGCCTCCCCGGGCGGCGCGCCGCGGGCCCGCCCGGCGGCGTACAGCGACCCGAGCACCCACGCCTCCAGCAGCAGCACGCCGGCCAGGACCGCCTCGGTGCCGGCGAGTACCCATCCGGGCGGCCGGACCCCGGCGGCGAGGGCGCACCCGAGGACGGCCTCGGCGGGAACCGCGGCCGCGGCCGCGATCCGCGCGCCCCTCACCCCGCGGCTCACCGCCGCGCCCGCTGCGCGAAGGCCTCCATCACGCGCCGTACGACCTCCGCCTGGGCGGGCGCGTACTCGGCGAGCAGCGCCCGGGCGAAGCCGGGGGCGGCCACCTCTGCCGTGCCGGCCACGGCGTCGAACACCGCGTCCGGGACGGCCGCCACCAGTGCTTCGGCCAGGGCCGGGATGCGGGGATCGTCGACGGGGGCGTCGGCCAGCGCGTCGAGCCGTTCGTACAGCGCGAGCACGGCCGGGTCGGCGACCAGCGGGCCGAGCGCGGCGTACAGCTCGGGGCCGCCCGCGTCGGCCGTGTCGAGCAGGGCCAGGTGTTCCCGGTCGAGCGCGGCGCTGGGCGATCCGCTGTCCGGCGCCTCGGCGAGCAGCGCGGCGAGCGCCGGCGAGACGGGGCCCTGCGCGCCGGGCGGTGAGCCGCGCAGCGCCGCGAGCCGCCGCCTGCGCTCCCGGAGGGCTTCCTCCTGCCGGGCCAGATCGGCGTCGAGCTCCTCCAGCACCTCGGCGAGGTCGCGTCCGGCGTCGTCGGCGAGGACGTCGCGCACCTCTTCGAGGCCGAGCCCGAGCTCGGTGAGCCGGCGGACCCGCGCCAGCAGCACGGCGTCGCGGACGCCATACGTCCGGTAGCCGTTGGGGCGCCGCTCCGGCTCCGGGAGCAGCCCGACGTGGTGGTAGTGCCGGATCGCCCGGGTGGTGACCCCGACGACGGCGGCGATTTCTCCGATCCGCATGCCGCCAGTAGAAACCCTGCCGCTGCGGCAAGGTCAAGCGGCTCGGGCGCAGCCGGTACCATGGTCGGCACGGCAGACGAGTCGGCCGGACGGCCGCGTCGGGATCCCCGGATCCCGCCGAGGAACGTCCGGGCTCCACAGGGCAGGGTGGTGGGTAACGCCCACCCGGGGTGACCCGCGGGACAGTGCCACAGAAAACAGACCGCCGGAGGCTTCGGCCCCCGGTAAGGGTGAAACGGTGGTGTAAGAGACCACCAGCGCCTGGGGTGACCCAGGCGGCTAGGTAAACCCCACTCGGAGCAAGGTCAAAAGGGGTCGGCAGTCTTCGGACGGCCCGGCCCTGCGCGAACGTTCGAGGGCTGCCCGCCCGAGTTCGCGGGTAGACCGCACGAGGCCGGCGGCAACGTCGGCCCTAGATGGATGGCCGTCTCCCCGGGGACCGCGAGGTCCCCGGGTGACAGAACCCGGCGTACAGGCCGGCTCGTCTGCCCCTTCCCCACTTCCCCCTTTCCGGCGCCGCTCCGGCACGCCGGGCCGCCCGAGCGTCCCGCAGCGCCCGCGCCCTCCCGCGCTGCGCGGGGTCAGCGCAGGTGGGACGTGTCGTTCAGGAGGCGGAGGGAGGCGTTGCCGTCGGCGTAGTACGCCACCGCCGACAGGGAGGCCGCGGAGAGCTCCATGCGGAACAGGGATTCCGGCGGGGCGCCCAGGGCCAGGCGTACGAGGATCTTGACCGGGGTCACGTGGGTGACCAGCAGGACCGTGCGGCCCGCGTGGGCGGCCAGGAGCCGGTCCCGGGTCGCGGAGATCCGGCGGGTGGCCGCGGCGAAGCTCTCGCCGCCGCCCGTGGGGGCCGCCTTCGGGGAGTCGAGCCACGCCTGGAGGTCGGCGGGGAAGCGCTCCCGCACCTCGGCGAAGGTCAGGCCCTCCCAGGCGCCGAAGTCGACCTCGCGCAGGCCCTGTTCGACCGTCACCTCCAGGCCGAGGCGGTCCGCCACGGCCTGCGCGGTCTCGCGGCAGCGCCGCAGGGGGGAGCTGATGACGGTCTGGATGGTGCCGCGGGCGGCCAGGGTCTCGGCGACCGCGAAGGCCTGGCGGCGTCCCGCCGGGGAGAGTTCGGGGTCGCTGCCGCCGCTGCCGGAGAACCGCTTCTGCGGGGTGAGGGCCGTCTCGCCGTGGCGCAGGAGGACGAAGGTGGCCGGGGGGCCCATGTCGGGGCCCCAGCCCTGGCCCTTCCCTTGGCCCTGGCCCTGGCTCTGGCTCTGGCTCTGGCTCTGGCTCTGGCCCTGGCCGGCCTCGGGGGTCGCGGCCTCGGCCTGTGCCGGTACGGACGCCGTCGCGGCCAGCGCCGCGCGGACCGCTGCCGCCCCGGCCGCGGCGTCGCCGGGGGTGCCGGGCGGCGGCGGGGTCGCGAGGGCGCGTGCCGCCGAGGTGTCCAGCGCGGCCGTGGAGGCGGAGGGCTCCCACTGCCGGCCCTGCCGTCCGGCGTCCATCGCCTCGTTGGCGAGCCGGTCCGCGTGCCGGTTCTGCTCGCGCGGGATCCACGCGTACGTCACCTGCGAGCGGGGCAGGACCGTCGCCGCCTCCGCGGCGAGCGGCTTCATGTCCGGGTGCTTGATCTTCCAGCGGCCCGACATCTGCTCCACGACGAGCTTGGAGTCCATGCGGACCTCGACCACCGCGTCGGGCGACAGCTCGCGGGCCGCCTTCAGGCCCGCGATCAGGCCCTTGTACTCGGCCACGTTGTTCGTCGCGACGCCGATGTACTCGGCGCGCTCCGCCAGGGTCTCCCCCGTCACCGGGTCGAGGACGACCGCGCCGTAGCCCGCGGGCCCCGGGTTGCCCCGGGAGCCCCCGTCCGCCTCGACCACCAGACGCATCAGATGCCCGACTCCGCCGTACGGACCAGGATCCGGCCGCAGTTGTCGTGGCGGACCACCTGGTCGGCGGCCGCGGCCTTGATCTCGTTGACCTCCGCCATGTCGAGCTCCAGGCGGCAGCCCTCGCAGCGGCGCTGGTACAGGCGGGCCGCGCCGACGCCGCCCTGCTTCAGGCGGATCTTCTCGTACAGCGCCATCAGGTCGGCCGGCATGGAGGCGACGATGACCTCGCGGTCCTTGGTGACCCTGGCCGTCTCGGCGTCGAGCTCGCCGGCGGCCGCGTCGCGGCGGGCGGTGGCGTCGGCCAGCTTGGCCTCCAGCGCCGAGACGCGCTCGGTGATCTCGGTGACCCGCGCCTGCGCGGCCTCCAGACGCTCCATCACCTCGAGGACGACGTCCTCCAGGTCGGCCTGGCGCTTGGCGAGGGAGACGACCTCGCTCTGCAGGTTGGCCAGGTCGCGGGCGGAGATGCCGACGCCGGAGTCCAGGCGCTGCTGGTCGCGGGCCGCGCGCTGGCGGACCTGGTCGACGTCCTGCTCCGCCTTGGTCTGCTCACGGGCGGCGTCGCTCGCCTGCGTCTGGGCCGCCACGAGCAGGTCGCGCTGCTGACTCAGGTCCTTGGTCAGGGAGTCGACCTCGGCGTGCTCGGGCAGCGACGAGCGCTTGTGGGCGAGCTGGGACAGCCGCACGTCCAGGGCCTGGACGTCGAGGAGTCGGATCTGGTCGGCGGGCTCGGCGTTCAGTTGGGGGCTCCAGAGGTAGAAGGGGCGGTGGCGGACGGCGCGTGCACCGTCCAGGGGTCGGTGACCGTGCGCGAGACATGGGTGCGCAGACCCCAGCCGTGGCGCTCGGATACGGCGTCGAGCTGGGCCGCGGCCTGCTCGCACCAGGGCCACTCGGTGGCCCAGTGGGCGGCGTCGACGAGGGCGAGCGAGCTCTGCTCGCGGGCCTCGGACACCGGGTGGTGGCGCAGGTCGGCGGTCAGGAAGGCGTCCACGCCCGAGGCCCTGACCTGCGCGAAGAGGCTGTCGCCGGAGCCGCCGCTGACGGCGACGGTGCGGACGGTCCGCTCGGGGTCGCCGGCGACGCGGATGCCCTGCGCGGTGCGCGGCAGCCGGGCGGCGGCGCGGGCGGCGAACTCGCGCAGCGTCTCGGGGTGGTCGAGCTCGCAGATCCGGCCGAGGCCGCGGCGGCCCTCGGGGTCGGTCGGGTCCGGCACGAGCGGGCCCGTGATGCGCAGGTCGAGGGCGCCGGCGAGGGCGTCGGAGACGCCGGGGTCGGCGGTGTCGGCGTTGGTGTGGGCGACGTGCAGCGCGATGTCGTTCTTGATCAGCGTGTGCACGACGCGGCCCTTGAAGGTGCCGGCCGAGACGGTGGTGGTGCCCCGCAGGTAGAGGGGGTGGTGGGTGACGAGCAGGTCGGCGCCCAGCTTCACGGCCTCGTCGGCGACCTCCTGTACGGGGTCGACCGCGAACAGGACCCGGGAGACCTCGGCCTCGGGGTCGCCGCAGACGGTTCCGACCGCGTCCCACTCCTCGGCCCGCGAGGGGGGCCAGAGAGCGTCCAGCGCGGCGATGACTTCAGAGAGACGTGGCACAGGCCAAGGCTACCGTCCGTACGGGAGCGCGAGGGTCCGCGCACGCCCGGTACCGCGCAGCACAACCGTCCCCTCCCTCACAGGCGAACCGCCGGGCGGCCACCCGTATGTGTGAAGCGGCGGGGGTGGTGTTGTTCGGCAGGAAGTGCGAAAACTAGCTTCCTCACCGGAGGTGACGCACGGATGACTGTCTGTGCCATCGAGATCACGACGGCTGCCCCGTTCACCATCGCCGCGGACGGCTCGTACGCCGCCCGCCTCGCCGGGAACGGCGAGGCGCGGTACCCGGAGCGCTGGACACTGGCCGGCCCGGAGCCGTACGCGGTGCCGCTGCCGCTGGCTCAGCCCGAGGAGGCCGACAGCGAGGTGCTGGCCCTGGCCGACGGGCGGGTCCTGATCCACCGGCGGGTCGCGGAGCGGCACGCCTTCGCGCTGCTGTACCCGACCGGCGGCGCCGCGGCCGGCCCGCGCACCGGCGAGCTCCCGCTCGGCTCGGTGGAGCCGGACGGCGAGGGCGTACGGGTGTCCCTGCTGCCCCCGTCGCCGGAAGGGTACGGCGCCTTCGCCCTGGCCGCCGGCGACGCCGAGACCACCGTCTGGCAGGTGGCCGGCGGTCCCTTCGCACAGGTGGCCCGCATCCCGGGCCGCTGCTCCGGCGGGGTCTGGCTGGACCGCGGAGGTCGGATGCTGGCCCTGGACCGGGAGCTGGAGGGCACGGTCAAGGCGGTAGCGGTGGACCTCGGCCGCGGCGGCGAGGTCTCGCCGCTGCTTCAGATCACGGACGGCAGCGACGACCGGCTGCTGCTGGCCGACCGCGACAGCGGGCTGCTGCTGATCCGCTCGGACGCCCCGGGAGAGCCGCGCCTGGGCTGGGGGGTGCTGGGCAGCACCCGGCCGGTCCGCTTCCCGGAGTGCCTGCGCGGCGAGGCCGCCGTCCCGTTCGCCGTCCAGCCGGGCCAGGCCCTGATGCCGGAGAGCTGTGCGGTCGCGCTCCGGCTGGAGGACGGCGGCATCGGGCTGTGGCGCCCCGCCGACCGGCACGTGTTCCGCCTCGGCGCGCCCGCCGGCTGGCACGGCACCGGGCTGTGGAGCGCACAGGGCCGGCTGCGGCTGCCCTACTCCACCCCCGAGACGCCCTGCGGGATCGCCGCCCTGACCATGCCGGCGGCCCCGCCGCCCCCGGTCCGCGTCGACCCGCCGGCCTCCGCGCCCCGGCCGGTTCCCCTCCAGCAGGCCCCGCTCCACCGGGCCGGGTGCGGCTGAGACCGACCCCGCGGCCCTGCGCGCGCCGCCTCCAGGGCCGCGGGTGCGGGAGAGCCGCGGGGCCGCCCGCCGCGGCGGCTAGGTGTATTGACCCGCAGCGTTGTCAACGCTGCGGGTCAATACACCTAGTCGTGCTTGAGCCCGAGGACCTCCGCCGCGGCGAACGTCTCGTTCGCCGGGCGGGAGGCGTAGTGCGGGGCGAGGAGCCCGTCCAGTTCCTCGTAGGAGAAGGCCTCCTTGGCGGTGTCGAACTTCGCCGCCACCTTCGGCCGGTCCATCACCACCACGATTCCGCCGTGCACGACGAACAGCTGGCCGTTGGCCCGCGCCGAGGCCGGCGAGGCCAGCCAGCCGACCAGCGGCGCAACGTGCTCGCAGGCCAGCGGGTCGAGCTTGCCCTCCTCCGGCACCTGGAACCCGGCGAAGACGTCCTCCGTCATCCGGGTGCGGGCCCGCGGGCATATGGCGTTGGCCGTCACCCCGTACTTGGCGAGGGCCAGCGCGGTCGAGGTCGTCAGGCCCACGATGCCGCCCTTGGCCGCCGCGTAGTTCGGCTGGCCGGCCGAGCCCGCGAGGAAGGCCTCGGAGGAAGTGTTGACGATCCGGCCGTAGACCGGCCCGCCCGCCGCCTTCGAGCGCTCGCGCCAGTGCGCGGAGGCGAAGTGCGTGGTGTTGAAGTGGCCCTTGAGGTGGACCCGGATCACCGAGTCCCATTCCTCCTCGGACATCGAGAACACCATCCGGTCGCGCAGGATGCCCGCGTTGTTGACCAGGATGTCGAGCTTGCCGAACCGGTCCACCGCCAGCTCGACCAGCTCGCGCGCCTGCTCGAAGTCGGCCACGTCCCCGAGGTGGGCCACTGCCCGGCCGCCCGCCGCACGGATCTGCGCGGCGACCTCCTCGGCGGGGGCGGCCGAGGCCTCCCCGGAGCCGTCGCGGCCGGGCTGGCCGAAGTCGTTGACGACCACGCTCGCGCCGAGCCGGGCCAGCTCGACCGCCTCGGCCCGGCCGAGGCCGCGGCCGGCGCCGGTGACGACGGCGGACAGTCCCTCAAGCGGTAGCGACATGTGCGCGGTTCCTCTCAGATCTCGATGCAGGTGCGCAGGGCCACGCCCGTGCGCATCTGGTCCAGGGCGTCGTTGATCTCACCGAGCCTGACCCGGTGGGTGATCAGGCCCGCCAGGTCCACGCGGCCGGCCCGCCACAGCGCGATGGTGCGCTCGTAGGACCGCAGGACGTCGCCGCCCCCGTACATCGACGGGAGGATCTTCTTCTCGTCGAAGAACAGGGAGAACATGTTGACCGAGTAGGCGTCGTCGAGGGCGCCGGCCCCGACCACGACGACCGAGCCGCCGCGCCGGGTGGCGTCGTACGCGGTCTTCGTGGTGGCGGACTTGCCGACGACCTCGAAGACGTAGTCGAAGCCCTCGCCCGCGGTGATCCGGTTCTTGGCGTCACCGAGCTCCTCCGGCGCGACCGCCTCCGTCGCCCCGAACCGCAGGGCCGCCTCGCGCCGCGAGGCCACGGGGTCCACGGCGACGATCTGCGCCGCGCCCTGCACCTTGGCGCCCTGCACGACGGAGATGCCGACACCGCCGCAGCCGATGACCGCAACCGAGGAGCCGGCCTCCACCTTCGCGGTGTTGATGGCCGCACCGAGCCCGGTGGTGACCCCGCAGCCGATGAGCGCGGCGATGTCGTACGGCAGGTCGTCCGGGATCTTCACGGCGCACGCGGCGGGCACGACCATCTCCTCGGCGAAGGTGCCGGTGCCGGCGAAGCCGAAGACCTCCCCGCCTCCCGCGCGCCGGAAGTTCGGGACGGCGACGTTGCCGAACGACTCCAGGCACAGGTGGCCCTGGCCCCGCTTGCAGGCCGGGCAGTGTCCGCACGGCGGCAGCCAGCAGACCAGGACGCGGTCGCCGATCGCATGGCCGGTCACCCCGTCGCCGACGTCGACCACCTCGCCCGCGCCCTCGTGGCCGGGGATGAAGGGCGCGGGCTGCGGCAGCACGCCGCTCATCGCGGAGAGGTCGGAGTGGCACAGGCCGGTGGCCTTGATGCGGATCCGGACCTTGCCGGGACCGAAGCCCGCGGCCTCCATGTCGTCGACGACCTCGAGCTTGTCCTGGCCTATCTCGCTCTGCAGCGCTGCGCGCACGGTGCGGCTCCTGGGGTCGGTGGGGCTGGGGTGTCCTGTCCTTACGCGTGCTCGACGACGGTGTCGGCGAGGACCGGCGCGTCGTCCCGTTCGACCGCGCTCACCGCGACCTGGACGCGGCCGGGCTCCTGCCACATCCGGATCCGCAGCGTCTCCCCGGGGAAGACGATCCCGGCGAAGCGCGTGCGGTAGGAGCGGACCCGGGACACGTCCCCGCCGAGCAGGGTGTCGACGACGGTCTTGAGGGTCATCCCGTACGAGCACAGGCCGTGCAGGATCGGCCGGTCGAAGCCGGCTAGCTTGGCGAACTCGGGGTCCGCGTGCAGGGGGTTCCAGTCGCCCGAGAGCCGGTACAGCAGCGCCTGCTCTTCCCTGATCAGCCGCTCCTCGGTCCGGTCGGGCTCCCGCCCGGGCAGCTCCATCCGCTCCGACGGCCCGCGCTCCCCGCCGAAGCCGCCCTCGCCGCGGACGAAGATCTGCGCGTCGGAGGTCCACAGCGGCCCCTCGGCGTCGGCGACCTCGGAGCGCAGCACGATGACGGCGGCCTTGCCCTTGTCGTAGACGGCGGCGACCTTGGAGCGGGAGGTGGCGCTGCCCTTCACCGGGATGGGGCGGTGCAGCTCGATGGAGTGCCCGCCGTGCAGCACGGCGGCCAGGTTGACCTCGATCCCCGGCGCCCCGAGTCCGCCCAGCATGGCCATCCCGGCGCCGGCGACGGTCGCGAAGCTGGGCAGGACGTGCAGCTTGGATTCGAGGGTGTAGCGCAGTTCGTCCGGGTCGGTGGCGGGGCGTCCGGCCCCCAGTCCCAGGTGGTAGAGCTGGATGTCCTTGTGGTCCCACGCGATCTCGCTGCGGCGGGGTTCGGCGGCCAGGGCCTTGGCGGCATCGATCGGCATGAAGATGCTGCTCCTTGTTCCTTTTGGAAGACCCCGGCGCGGCCGTCCGCACCGTCGGCCGCACCGGGGTCGTATGCGGACCGGCTCCACGCGTTCTAGAACGCGTTCTATCTGTTCCGGTGAGGGAAATGTATAACGCACCCCTGTGGAGTTGTGAAGACTCCTGACGTCGTGTCAGAAGTGGTGGCCGGGACCCGCCGCCCCTACCCTGGCGGGGTGGACGAAATGCCCCGGGACCACCCTCCCGCCAAGTCCCTCCGGGTCCTCATCAGCCCGCCCGACCCGGCCCTCGCCGTCCTGCTCGGCCTCCAGCCCGACATCGAGGTCGTCCACTCCCTGTACTCCCGGCCCCAGGTCGCCCTGGCCGACTCCGTGGAAGCCGCGGCCGCGCTGCTCGCGGAGGATCCCGACTGCCGGGCCCTGGTGATGACGGGCTCGGCCCACCCCGGCCTGCTCCAGGCCGCTCTCGCCGCCGGCGCGGCGGGCCTGGTCCTGCGCGACGTCCCGGTCGAGGACCTGGCCCGCTCCCTGCGCGACGCCTCCATGGGCGAGACCGTCATCGACCCGGTGCTCCGCCCGTAACCCGGCCCGGGCGGCGCCCTCAAAACGGGGACGTCACCCACTTGCGCTGACACCGCAGCACCACCGCCTGCCGCTGCCGCAGCGGCAGCGCCGCCAGTCCGCGCATCAGGGCCGCGCGGTCATCCGCCTGGGCGATCCGGTCGCCCTTCTCCGGCCGGTCGGCCAACGGGGCCGACGGCCCGTCCACGCCCGGGGGCGCCAGATCCTCCTTGAGGCGCCGGCGGAACCGCCGGGCATAGGTATTGGCCAGCACCCGCCGCACGTACGCATCCGGATCATCCGCCTGGCTCACCTTCCGCCAGGACGCGTACACCTTCTCCAGCGACGCCTGGAGCAGGTCCTCCGCCGCGTACGGCTCGCCCGTCAGCAGATACGCCGTCCGCATCAGCCGCGGCCACCTGCTGGTCGTGAAGCCCTGGAACTCCTCGTCCAGGGCCTGCTTCGGTCCCCCATCACACACCTCCTACCTCTTCGGAGTCCACGAGCCTCCCGAACCGTTGCCCCGCCACGAACACCGAACACCGAACACCCCAGGCCGAACGGCCCCACACCCGAACGCCCCACGCCGCGCGGCCCGCCCCCGGCCGAAGCCGGGAGCGGGCCGCGCGGACCGGAAACCCGGACGAGGCCTACGGCCGCCGCAGCACGGTCACCACGGCGGCCCCGCCCAGCCCGATGTTGTGGGCCAGGCCGACCCGCGCCCCCGCCACCTGCCGGGCCCCGGCCTCTCCCCGCAGCTGCCAGACCAGCTCGGCCGCCTGCGCCAGGCCAGTCGCACCGAGCGGGTGCCCCTTGGAGATCAGCCCGCCGGACGGATTGACCACCCAGCGCCCGCCGTACGTCGTCGCCCCCGACTCCACGAGCTTCCCCGACGCCCCGTCCTCGCACATCCCGAGCGCCTCGTACGTCAGCAGCTCGTTGATGGAGAAGCAGTCGTGCACCTCCAGCACGTCCACGTCCTCGATGCCTAGCCCGGAGCGCTCGTACACCTGCCGGGCCGCCGCCGCGGTCATCGGCTTGCCCACCACGTCGATGCAGGAGCCGGAGGAGAACGAGGCCTGCGTGTCGGTGGCCATCGCCTGGGCGGCGATCTCCACCGCCTTCGCGTGCAGGCCGTGCCGGACGAGGAACCGCTCCGAGACCACCACCGCCGCCGCGGCCCCGTCCGAGGTGGGCGAGCACTGCAGCTTGGTCAGCGGCCGGTGGATCTCCTTCGCCGCGAGGACCTCCTCCACCGTGTACACGTCCCGGAACTGGGCGTGGGGGTTGTCCGCCGAATGCCGGTGGTTCTTCGCCCCGACCGCCGCGAGCTGCGCCGCGGTGGTCCCGTACCGCTCCATGTGCTCGCGGGCGGCGTTGCCGAAGATCTGGGCGGTCGGCGGCGACATCTCGAAGCCGTGCCGGGCGGCCATGATCCCGTAGTGGCGGGCCACGGGCGAGGTCTTGAAGTCGCCGCCGTCGGCCCCGCCGCCCAGGGCGCCCTTCTTCATCTTCTCGAAGCCCAGCGCCAGTACGCAGTCGGCGAGGCCGCCCGCCACGAGCTGCCGGGCCATCATCAGCGCCGTCGACCCGGTCGCGCAGTTGTTGTTCACGTTGTAGACGGGTATGCCGGTCAGCCCCAGCTCGTACGCCGCCCGCTGGCCGGCGGTGGAGGCCTGGAAGCAGTACCCCGCCGGAACG